>NZ_JBHXTM010000016.1:0-164798 GCF_042677325.1 Streptomyces sp. NPDC127117 | reverse complement strand
CCGATCCCCTACTCGATCGTCCGGGCCACGCAGTTCATGGAGTTCATCGACGCCGTCCTGTCCTGGACCACCGACGGCGACACCGTCCGGCTGCCCGCCACTCCGATCCAGCCGATCGCCGCCGGGGACGTGGCCGAAGCGGTGGCGGAGGTCGCCGCGGGCGCCCCGCTGAACGGCAGGCGCAACATCGCCGGCCCCGAGGTCTTCAGCCTGGACGAACTGGGCCGGATCACCCTCTCCCGCAAGGGCGACGACCGCACCGTAGTCACCGACCCCACCGCCGGCATGTTCGCCGCCGTCAAGGGCGACGTCCTCACCGACAAGAACGCCCACCTCGCCCCCACCCACTACGCCGACTGGCTCTCCTGACCCGCTCGCCTCCCGCATGTCCTGTCCCAGCCAGCCCGGCAGTCTTTCCGTTGCGCACGCCGGGCGTCGCGCCTTGAGCCGGACGTGGATCCTGCTGCGGTCCCCCGATCCCAGGTCAGGCGGAGGGCGGGAGACTCGCATGCAGCCATCCGGCCCCGACGGAATAGACGCGCCACGCCTCTCGGGGTGGGACGGGCCAGCGGACGCCGCAACGGTCGGCCGCCGGCATGGTGCTGGATGCGCCGATGCCGGTGGTCCCAGCGGTCCCGGATTGTCACTGAGCGGACAGGTGGAAAGATGAGGGAGGCAGATGATCTTGGATGTCTATGAGGCGGTCACGAGCCGACGGGCGGTACGCGGGTTCAGCGACCGGCCCGTTACGAGGCAGGTGCTGGAGCGGGTCCTGTCCGCCGCGGCTTGGGCACCGTCCGGATCGAACGTCCAGCCGTGGTACACCTACGTGGTGACCGGTGAGCCGCTGGCCGAGCTCAAGAGGCGCGCCGGTGAGCGCGTGGCGGCAGCCGACACCTGGGACGAGCGGGAGTACGAGATGTACCCGCCCGCACTGAAGTCTCCGTACCATGAGCGCCGATCCGCCTTCGGCCATGAGCGCTACAGCGCACTTGGTATTGAGCGCGAGGACTGGGAGGCGCGCCAGCGGGCTGCTGCCGCGAACTGGGACTGTTTCGGCGCGCCCGCCGCCCTGTTCTGCTACATCGACCGCGACATGGGCCGGCCTCAATGGTCCGACGTCGGCATGTATCTGCAGACCGTCATGCTGCTGCTGCGCGCCGAGGGGCTGCACAGTTGCCCGCAGATGGCGTGGTCGGTGTATCGCAAGACCGTCGCGGAGATCCTGTCACCACCGGACGAACTCATGCTCTTCTGCGGCATGTCGATCGGGTTCGAGGACGCCACGGTGGGTTATACCCGTACGGGCCGGGCGCCGCTCGACGAGACCGTCACGTTCGTCGAGGGGTAGATTGGCGACTGCATGACGATCACGGTCGGCCGGGACGCCATCCTGATCGGCGACGACACCGGGTTCCTGACCTGATCGCGAACTCACACCCCTGAACTTCCAACTGATCAGCAGGCCCTTCTGCGTGAGCGGATGGCAGAGAACGAGTCGCCATGAGGCGGGTCGCACCTCAGATCCGGACTCACCCACCACAGCCCCACCAGGACTTCGCACCGGGCAGGCGGACTCTTTCGAACGTCTCGTCCTCGCTGGTGGCTGCGCGAGCAACAGGAGATTCACCGGGCTTTGGGCGACCGAGGATCCGGCCCTCCAGGTCAGCTGACACTGCCGAACCACCAGCGCTTGGTGGGCAGCGCCTACATGGGTGCTGCCCACCGGGCGATCCGACACCCCAGGATGAAACGCAATCCACAGGATGAAACATCGGACGAAAACGACCTGTCGGTCAGGCTCCCGTGTGCCGGGCCGCGCATCCTGAGCGTCCCGCGACAGACGGCTCGGTCCAACCTCAGCGGCTGTACGGGGCAGTTGCTGTCGGCCGTGCACCTGCCTGTGTGTCGAGGAGTTGGGAAACGGGGCCAGGGCTCGCGGTCAGGCATGACGGTCACCTGGTGCTTGACCAGCTCCGCTGCGAGGGCCGTGAGGTCCTCCGGTGCCAGAGGGTGTGCTGCCCTGGCTGGCTCGGGACGGCGAGCATCGCCCTGTCGGCCCTCGACGAGCACCTGCACGGCCCTTGGGATTTGCGGCGCCAGTAGGCGCGTTTGCCTTCGGTGGCCATCGGCAAGGCCGGGAAGTCATGTGGGGGAAGCGCCGCTGACAGTCCGTCCGGTTCTGATAGAAGAGCGCGTTCACGACTCCCAGGACCCGGGATCTCCGGTCGCCGACCGTGCCACCCTGTCCTGCTTCCACGCCGTGATCGGCGGCTGATGATGCCCTGGAGAGGCAGAACCGGTCCAAGGTCGGCCTTGGTCCCGGCGACTGCTTGGAGGCGCGCCCGCCTCACGCCGTCGGCGGGAGGCGGTACGGACGGACGAGAAGCGGTCGATGGCTCGGAACGGGGCACGTTGCCCTCCTGGGATCGGCCGAAGCAACGACCCCCCGCGCAGACCGGTCACTCATTCCGGTTTCGAGATCGACACCTGTACCCGTGCAGCGGCCGGACCCGTGCATGATGGCCGGCCGACGCCCCCAGCGGTCAGCCCGCGAGACGCTCGACAGCACACGACGGGGAAGCGGTTTCAGGAGCTGAACAGGCTGGAATTCTTACGGACGAATTCAGCCACCCCTGAAGGAGGTCGTCCGGTGACCTGCTCGACGCCTTCTGCCTTGCGGTCGTATCGGTTCTCCGCGTGAAGGCGTCCCATGGTGGTGATGTGCTGGAAGACGTGGTCGGGCAGCCCCAGCGGCCGCAGATCGTGGTCGACCCATTCCCGCAGGGGAACGTCGGTGTACGTAACCGGTCGGCCCAGAACTGTGGAGACCTCCGCCGCCATGGCGGCGACGTCCTCCGAGCGCGGGCCGGTCAGCTCGTAGGTCCTGCCGATGTGCGGGGCCGGGTCGGCCAGGATCTCCTCCACGACCGCGGCGACGTCGCCGGCCGCCACAGGGGAGGTTTTCGCCCGGCCGAAGGGCAGTCTGATGGTTCCGTACTTCGCGACCGAGGAGAAGCCGACCCGGAACAGGGGATTTTCCATGAACACGGTGGGCCTGACCTGGACAACGGGCAGGTCCGACCAGTCGAGAACCTGCTCCACCAACCACTGCTGCCGCTGCTGCACGGACTCGAAGGTGCTGGTAAGGCCCATCTCGGCGACTGTCAACTGGGACATGTTCACGAACGCTTCCAGGCCTCCGTAAGCACGCGCGACGGCCGCCGCCGTCACGGCAGCCTGCAGATACTGCGCCGACACACCCATGCCGAAATACATGCGTGCACAGCCTTCCAGGGCATCGGCGATGTCGCCCGCGCGCGTCAGGTCTCCGACGACGACCTCAGCGCCGGTCGCGCGCAGCGCCTGCGCCCGCTCGTCGTCCCGACGCACCATGGCCCGGACGGGCAGGTCCCGTTGTCGAAGCCCTTCGACCACGGATCGTCCGACGGCACCGACACTGCCCGCTGCGCCCGTCACCAGGATGGGCGGCACTCCGACTTCTCGGGTGCGGTTCATAGGGGCAGCCTGCGGTCCGCACGACTGCGACGCAACCGGAGCCCGACGAACCTCGGACGCAGGCTCTATCAGTCGCATGCCCGCGCCTTGGAGACGCGATACGGCCGGTCGGCGACTCGCTGCACCGGTTCGGAGTCGAACGGTGGCCTTGAGGAGCGGAAGAGCACAAGGCTGGGGGCTCGAACCGCTCCGAGTCCTCGTCCGAGACCGGCTCCCGGTACTCGCGCAGGTCCTGCAACACCGCCAGCACAGACAGCCCCCGCCTCCTCACCTTCGACCGCACTACAGACACGCCGTACGGGATCGCGAGGGGTCCTGCAGCGGGCCCTCGACCGCCGACGGGCCGTGCTTCGCCCGGGTGTCGGGGCCACTGCTGACCGGCAGCTCGTTCACGTTCCACCAGGCTGCGGGCCGGACAAGGTTCTTCCGGCTGTACGCCGAGAACGCGGCGCACCAGCTCACCGGCTCGGCGATCCTCACCATCACCACCCTGAGAAAGCCCGGCATACGACTGGTCCCGAAGTCGACCCGCGACGATGTAGTGGACGCGCTGCACTGGCCAGATTCCGGACCCTGTCGTCGCTATCCCCGACCAGTTGTACGGCGGCGGCAGTCACCCAGTGCCGCGTACAAGCTCATGCGCAGGGTGGAGTGCGAGATCACGTGCAGGGGCAGGGTGCCAGGCGCCGTACAGGGTGAAGAGTCAGTGCCCTGGGCTGGGGCACGCACAGCATCGCCCCGTTCTCCTTCTGCGGCGCCACCTACCCGGGGGGCTTCACCCTGCTGCCCACGCACGGTGAAATCCTGCGGGAAGTCATTGCCCTCGTCGATAGCGGGACACTCAAGCCCGTCCTTGATCCCCGCCATTTCGCGCTGGACACCGTCATCGACGCTCACGCCGCAGCGGAGACTGGTCGACCACCGGCGGAGTCGTCGTCGACATCGAGGCGTGTTTCCCCGGGCCGTGCAGGACGGGTTGTATCGGCCGGCCCTGCTGATCGGGGGCCAGAGCCACAGGGGCCGAGTGGGCACACCCGGGGCGGGCCCCACGCGCGATCCGCCGCCGTTGGCCCGTCGGCCAACTGCGAAGGAGGGCCGGCAGGTCGGCGTCGAACGTGTCCTTGAAGGCAGCTACCATCGACAGTCCGTGCGGGCCCCCTTCGTACACCGTGAACTTCGCGCCCTTGATGATCTTCGACGACTTCTCGTCGGCGGCCACGATCGGGACGATCTGGTCGTCGCTGCCGTGCACGATCCGGGTCGGAATGTCGAAACGCTTCAGATCCTCCGTCGGGTCGGTCTCGGAGAACGCTTTGACGCAGTCGTGGGCGCCCTTGATGTCTGACTGCATCGACCAGAGCCAGAACGCGTCGCGGGTGCCCTGCGACATCTGGGAACCCGGTCGGTTGGCGCCGTAGAAGGGCGCGCTGAGGTCTTCGTAGAACTGCGAGCGGTCGGTGGCGACGCCTTGGCGGATCTCGTCGAACACCTTGAGGGGCAGGCCCTCGGGATTGGCGTCGGTCTTCAGCACCGGCGGAGGGATCGCGCCGAGCAGGACAGCCTTGGCAACCCGGCCGGTGCCGTACTTGCCGATGGAGCGGGTCACCTCGCCACCGCCGGTGGAGTGACCGACGAGGACGATGTCGCGCAGGTCGAGGAGCTGCGCGCGGCCGGTCGCCCCGTCCCCTCGGCGGCCGGCGCGATGACCGAGGCCCGGCAGGATCAGCTGGATGCGATCGATCCGGGGTGGTACCCGGTATGGGACACCGGGCGGCCACGGCGGACTGGGGGCGGCCGGGGTGTGGGCGACGCCGAGCAGCCGGGACGCCCGTGACCGGCTGACGCCGGGCCCACCCCTCTTGGAGCTCCCGCCCCGCCGACCACGTATTCCTCACTCAGCGACCAACCAGTCCCCACTGCTTGTCCAACACCAGCGTCCGGCCATCGCTGCTCAACACCCCATAGAAGCAACCGAACCGGCCCGGCCCACAGCGCCCAAAACCGGACACCGGACTGAGAACCGCCCCGGACACAGAAGCGAGAACTCCCACACGGACACCTGTGCCACCTCGGTCCTCTCTCGCAAGACGCACGCGATCCCCGCCGGGCCGGACGTGCGTGCAGGCTCCGAACACGTGGAACCCGGCGGTCGACATGACCGGGTTGCGACCGACGCCTCCCCGGTCACGCCGTGACTGCCTCGACCCTGATGCGAAGGCCCACCGCTGTCCACACATAGCGCGCAGCTCCACGTCCCGAGGGGGCGGCACACCGTACGGCGCTCCCATGGGCGGACCGCACCCACTGACGATGTCGTCCCGCATTGCCAAAACACTCGTGACCCCATCGGTCACGGTCTTCCGGGCTTGGCGGGTTCAGGCGAGGACGTTGACGGCTCGGGCGATGATGAGTCCGAGGATGACCAGGGAGACGAGGGACTGGATGGCCATGACGATCTTGGCCCAAGGGGCCAGAGGCATGACGTCGGTAGGGCTGAACGCAGTGGAATTGGTCAACCCGAGGTAGAGGTAGTCGATGTAGCGGGGACGCCAGTGCGCGGGTCTCACTTCGGGGCTGAGGTGTTGGGGAAAGGCAAGGTCGGGGGTGGTGGGCATGTGATGGGCTCGGGCCGCTGCTCCGCCGCTGTCGAGTTCGAAGTACAGCAGGGAGAACGTGAGGACGCTGGAGATCCACACGCTGCCGCCGGCCTGCAGCAGGGCATCGGCGGAGTTGGTCTCTGTGCCACCGTGGATGAGATCGTCGATCAATTGAGCGGTCGACCAGATGGCGCCGCATGCCAACACACTGACCAGGGCGATCGATACCCCGCGCATGGCAGCCGAGCGGCGGCTGATCCGAACCGGGTCGCCCGCGATCAGCGCCACCAGGAGCAGTCCTTCGGCGAGAGGGAGCGCCCAGCGGGGCCCCAGCCGCAGCTCGTCGGGCAGCAGCAGGGTCAGCACCGCGGCGGCGATGACGGCTCCGGCCATCGGCCAGCGGGCCTCGGCGTACGCCGCCTGGCGCGGCTCCGGCCCGTGCGGACTGCTCGGATCGCCGGGATCGGTGGGATGACGTCCTGTCATGTTCGGCTGCCGCGCGTGGTGTCGTCATGCCCACTGGACAGGGGGCCGTCCGGCATTTCCTCACCCCAGTCTCCTCGGGGGCCGGGCGGCGCGTCCGCCCGCTCCGCCACTGAACGTACCTCGAAGCCAGGCGGGGGCACCTTCTGCCGGGGGCGTGTCCCGTACCCGACCGACGCGGGCCTGTCCGCCCCTGGTCCGGCCACCTCTTCTGGACCGCCCGCCCGGCGCACGTGCCGATACCCCGGCCACTCCCGGCTCAGAATGCCGAGGACCTCCCCGCCGACGCGGGGGCGTTCCGTTCCAGGCCGCGCTGACCGTCCATGCCGAGGCGTCACACTCAACCGCCTCCACCCTGGGGTGCCGGGTTGGGGGCGTCAGTAGCCGGTGCCGCGCTTGACCTGCGCCCGCTCGATCTCTGTGGTCGCACCCTTGTGATCCAAGGTGCTGCACGCGTCGGCGATGTCCTGGGTCAGGCGGTCGATCTGGTCACGGCTCAGGGTCTCCTTGACCAGGGCACGCAGGATCTTCACCCTCTCCGCGTTGGGAGGGAGCGTGTACGCCGGTACCATCCAGCCGCGTTCGGCCGAGAGCTGCCAGGCGACGTCGGACTCGTCGTAGGCGTGCTTACCGGCGAGGCGGAAGGCGACCAGCGGCAGCTGCTCGAGGTCGCTGCCGATCACTTCGAAGCGGCCGCTGCTGCGCAGGTTGTCCGCCAGCGCGCGGGCGTTCTCCTGCATCGTCTTCATGACGTAGGTGTAGCCCTGGCGACCCAGCCGCACGAAGTTGTAGTACTGGGCGAGCACCATCGCCGCACCGGTCGAAAAGTTCAGTGTGAACGTCGCGTCGGTCTTGCCCAGGTAGTTCTCGTGGAACACGAGGTTCTTGGGCAGGTCGGACTCCTCGCGGAAGACCAGCCAGCCGATGCCGGGATAGACCAGGCCGTACTTGTGTCCCGAGACGTTGATCGAGCGAACCTGCTCGAGCCGGAAGTCCCATTTCGAGTCCGGGTAGAGGAAGGGCCACACGAAGCCGCCGCTGGCTCCGTCGACGTGGATCGGGATGTCGAGGTCCCGCTCCTTGCGGACCTCCCGCAGGAGCTTGTCGATCCCGACGACGTCGTCCTTGTGGCCGGTGAACGTGGTGCCGAGGACGGCGACGACGCCGATCGTGTTCCCGTCGAGGTGGGCCTTCACATCTTCCGGGCCGATCGTGTACTTGCCCTCGGCAAGCGGCACGATCCGCGGCTCGACGTCGAAGTAGCGGCAGAACTTCTCCCACACGACGTGGACGTCGCCGCCGAAGACCAGGTTGGGCCGGTCGACCGACAGGTTGGCCGCCTGGCGGCGCTCCCGCCACTTCCACTTCAGCGACAGCGCGCCGAGCATGATCGCCTCGGACGAACCCTGTGTCCGGCATCCGGTGGTCTTGCCCGGTGCGTGGAAGAGGTCGGCGAGCATGCGCACACAGCGCTGCTCGATCTCGGCGGAGATGGGGTACTCCGCGTGATCGATGAAGTTCCGGTGGAGGTTCTCGGCGATGATCCGTTGCGCCTCCGGCTCCATCCAGGTGGTGACAAACGTGGCGAGGTTGCGCTGCGGATCGCCCTCCATGACAAGATCCTCATCCAGCAGCCTCATGGCGTCCGTCGCCGTCATGCCCTCCTCGGGGAAGGTCTTCGAGGGAGCGGGCACGGTCAGGAACCGGTTGCCGAACAGGGCCGCGACGTCTCTCTTGGTCATGGCGACGATTCAAACAGTTCCGGAGTCTGCCCCGGCGAATAACACGCCGAGGCAGAACAACCAGCCTCGGCCTCCGTCATATCCATCGATATTGTCGCAGCGGATATCTACGCGGTCACCCTTATCCTGGGTCGCTCGCGACCCTCAATCGCCAGCGAGGTTTCTGCGATCTGGAATTCGGAATTGGCGGCGCTACCGAGACTGGGAAAAGGCCAAGTCCGAGATGAAGGTCGGGCAAGGTTTCCGATATCCCGCGCCATGTGCGACCGAAGAAGAACTTTGATTTGGGGGTCAACAGCTCTCCCAGCTCACGAGCGCCCATGCGGCTATGAAAACGCTTGAGTCGACCACCACTGGTTGGACCACGAACGCCGCCAAGAAGAGACAGGTGAGTGCCGTGAGAATCGGGAGCGAGGGTTGACGTCCCTCCGCCATTCCATGAATTCACGGTCGCGGCCATGGACAAATTTCAGCAGATCACCGAGTGCCGATCATCGGCTTACTGTGAAGGCAGCGAATCGGGGAGCCCGAGTAGCATGAGCCTGGTCAGCCGGAAGGCCATGCGAAGTCCAGTGGACTCACCACCCGTTGTCACGCGGCGGTCAGGTTGCGCATTCCGGCGATGATTCCCGACAAGCCCAGGGCTCTGTCGGACACCTCATGAACGCAGCCAGAGTCGAATGGAGGCCATAGTGACGGTGCCATGGAACACAACGGAGATCGACCGCATGAGCGGGTGGATTTCCACCCTGGTCCCGCGCCCGTCACAGCTGAGACGGGCCAGGAGATGCTTGGCAACGTTGCGGCGGCGCACCCGTCCGGTAGGCGGCGTCGATGCGTTCCAGGTTGGCCCTCGACGGCCGGCGCTTGCCCTCCAGCCACGCCTGCAGGGTCCGGTCGGTCATCGTCAGGCCGGCGTCCTTGGCCGCGGCGCGGCTGTGGTCGGTCTTCGTCAGGTAGTGCAGGCGGGCCATCAGGCCACGCTTCACGGTGACCGGGGTGACGATGCCGCCCGCGAGGTCATCGAGCCGCCGCATGACGGCGTCGCTCCCATTGATACCCCGGGCGCCGAACTTCCCGAAGTCAATGGCGCTCTCCGGCACTTCACACTCTTTCTGCCGAACTCCGGTGGTGGCGTTCAGTCTCAGAGCCCGGCGGCGGCTCCGACGGAGGCGCTGCCTGCGACGATGCGCTGGTGAGCCATGACAGGCACGTAGGCACTCCTCCGCTCACCTGCTGCCGGTCGGGTCTCCCCCAGACCCACGTACGCCCGGCTCTGCGACTGCCCCACTACGCCGGGGCAGTCGCAGGGCCGCCTCATATCCCGGTGGTTTGCGGCTCAGGCCGGCGGCCCCTGTTGGACACCACGGCGCAGACCGCGAAGGTCACACCGAGCAGACCGAAGATGATCGCCAAGTTGCCCTTCGCCTGGATGGCGGCCTGCCGTGCTGCAGTCTCCCTTTCCCAGAGCGCCGCGCCCTGTTGATTGGCCGACTGGTACTGGAAGAGGCACTTCATGTACGGCTGAGTGGGTGCGGCGTCGCGTTCTGCTTCGCAGCGGGGGTCCTCGAAAAGAATCGACGTGCCGCCGTGTTCGCCCTGTGGCTCATCTGCCACCTTGGAGGCCGCGTCCAACGCGACCGCCGACAAGATCACTGCCGTGATCATGCTGATCATGGCCACGACGATGCACAAGACGGCTCCGGCACTACGCCCTTGGGATGTCATGCCCTGGAGAGTAACGACACGCATAAACCACCGCCCCACCAACCGCACTCAGAACTCCTAACGAAATGATCTCCAAGGTGGTTGGATCACCCCGGGACTGATGATCCGGGGGTGCGGGGTGGCACGCCGAAGCCGTGGAACGTCGATGACGAGTTGTGGGCGGTGATCGAGCCGCTGTTGCCCCAGGTCGAGCGTCGGACCCGGCATCCCGGGCGCAAGCGGCATCCGGACCGGCTGGTGTTCCAGGGCAGCTTGTTCGTGCTGCATACGGGGATCACCTGGGAACACCTGCCGCAGGAACTCGGCTTCGGCTCGGGCATGACCTGCTCGCGTCGCCTGGCGGAGTGGACCGAGGCCGGAGCATGGCCCCGGCTGCACGAGGTCCTCCTGGCCAAACTCCGCAGCGTGAACGCCCTGGACTTCTCCCGGGCGGCAGTCGACGGCTCCCACATCCGCGCGCCAAAGGGGGATCCAAGACCGGACGAAGCCCAGTGGACCGGGGCAGGACGGGCAGCAAGCACCACCTGATCACCGACGCCACCGGCATCCCGCTGACAGCCACCTTGACTGGTGGCAACCGCAACGACGTCACCCAGCTGATTCCACTGCTCCGATCCGTGCCGCCGGCGCGCGGGCGCCGGGGCCGGCACCGGCGCCGCCCTGACGCAGTGCTAGGTGACCGAGGCTACGACCACGACAAGTACCGCCGCCTGGTCTGGGATCTCGGCGTGAAGCCGCTGATCGCCCGCCGCGGCATCGAGCACGGCTCCGGCCTGGGCGCCCAACACTCGCTCATGCAGCGCGCGTTCGCTCACCTTCACCGGTTCCGCCGCCTACGGATCCGCTGGGAGATACGCGACGACATCCACGAAGCCTTCCTCGCTCTCGGATGCGCTCCGATCTGTTGGCGGCGGCGCTCTGTGTTGAGCGGCGCCGCTGGCTAATCACCCGCTGCGAGTCGGTTGAGAACTTCCACCGGGGTGAAGCTCCAGCCGACGAGGCGCGGTCCGCTCCAGTTGATGCCGATCATGTATCCCTCGCGGGCAGCATCAGGCAGATCGCGATCGCGCCAGGCTTCCAGGGGCATGGACTCAACACGTAGCCCGTGCCCCCAGATCTCCGCCGCCCGCTGAGCGCGGGCCGTGGTCGACCAGTAGGGAAGACTTCGCGTGCCATCCGCGGAGAGGGGAGCCGGGCTTCCCTCGTCATCCCGGACGAACCAGACCACTCCGCTCTGGCGGGCCTCTCGGAAGAACGCTGCCGCTTGCGAACCACTCTGACTCATGCCACGGGAGCCTAAGGGGTGTCCCGTAAAAATCTTGGAGTCGCCTCGGGCATAGCGGGCCACCGTGCTACCTGCGACCTGTCCGGCGACGGCGAGGTTGTGCATGCGGGCGATGCCGAGCATGGCCTGGTGGACGCCTTCACCTTTGAGGCGCCAGTCGCGAAGGATCTTCCAGGTCTTCATACGCGCGAAGACGTGCTCGACACGGGCTCGGACCTGCTTGTGGGACTTGTCCTGGTCTTCCTCCCAGTCCGGGAGGTCGCTCTGGCCGCACTGTCGGCGGTGCGGGACGACGAGGCCGGTGCCCGGGTAGCCGCCGTCGGCAATCGTGGTGGTCCTGCCGACGGCGGCCTTGGCACCGGATTCCTCCCATGCCTCGCAGTCGTTGCGGTTCCCGGCGAGCGGCCGGCCGACCTCGACGACCAGGCGGGTGTCGGCATCGATGACGACCTGGTGGTCGGTGGAGTACCGGTAGTTCTTCGAACGCTCGGCGATGGTGTGGTCTCGGGTGGGGACCAGTGTGCCGTCCACGATGAGCACGGTGCCCTTGGCGAACCGCTTGCGGGGCTGGAGCGCAAGAAGGGGGCCGAGGTGGTTGATGACTCGGTTAGCCGTGGACTTCGAGACGCCGAGCAGCGGAGCGAGCTGCCGCAACGTCAGGGGTACGCCAATAGGCCGTGAGCAACACCCGGTCCTCCAACGGCAGACTCCACGGCCGGCCTCGGCGGACCACATCAGCTCCATCGCGCCGCAGCGTGGTCAGAAGTTCGCCGAAGCAGCGCGGGCTCAGCCCCACGAACGGGGTTATCCAGGACGGCTCCGATGCCGTGATCACACTCGCCACATCGTGATCATCACTCAGGTCGGCCCTATGCCGAGACAATCCCACAGCTACGCTGATCGGGGCAGTCCACAGCGAGCAAGACCGGGGGAAGCCGTGAACCAACCGCTGCTGTTCCTCGACGTGGACGGGCCGCTCAACCCTTATGCGGCCCAGCCGGAGAGGCGTCCCGACGGCTGCACCACACTCAGAGTTCCCCGGAGCGGCGCCCATGAGGACGACAGGGGCCTTTCGTCCCGACGGCGCCCCCTACGTGTCTGGCTCAACCCGGAGCACGGACGAATCCTGCTCCAGCTCGGCTTCGAGCTGTGCTGGGCCACCACATGGATGGACGACGCCAACCGGTGGATCGCACCGGTCCTCGGCCTTCCGGAACTTCCCTTCGTCGACTTCGGCGACGCCCTGCTCCAAGAACGCCCTGATGGAGTCCACTGGAAGACCGGACCGCTGGTGAAGTACGCCAACGGCCGCCCTTTTGCCTGGGTGGACGACGAGCAGAGCGAGCTGGATCAGACGTACGTGACCGCCCACCATCAAGGGCCCGGGCTCCTGCACCATGTCAACCCGCGGACCGGCCTACGGGAGAACGACTTCCACACGCTCGCCGACTTCGCTGGTTCCCTGGGCACCTCACGAACCATCGACTGAGCACCTCGCCAGCTCTTCAGGTTGCTCCGTACTCGGAGCCAAGATCTTTGCGGGACAGCCCTTGGCGCTGCACCAGGCCCCGCCGGATCAGCCACGGATACGGGCGGTCGACCATGGCCTTGCCGCCGGTCTCCTCCAGCCGGCCGGTGACCGGTCGGCCAACAGCCGCTGCGCCGTGTCCGGTCGCATCGGCAGACCCTTCAGCCGGGACGGCTCACCTTCGCCGCCGCCTCGACCTGGTCCTGCCGCCGGCCGCTCCCACAGCCCCGCGACCAGCCCCAGAACCACTCGTCGGCGCGACGGCTTCGGTGCGCCTCAAAGCAGGGCAAGCTCTCCAATGCTCACCAATGCTCACCGATTCGTGAACGGGAGCCTCTTGGAGTGTTCGGCTTGGAGCTGCGCCAGGTACTCGGCGGCGGAGGTGGCTTCGGGGACGCCGATACGGCGGTAGATGCTCACCGCCTGACGGAGATCGGCGAGGGCAGCGTGGTGGTCGCTGGTGCGTGCGATGCCTTCAAGGGCGTGGGCCTCATCCAGCGGGCTCATGGCCTGGCGTGCCACGTCCAGGGCCTGTCGGTACGTCACAAGCGCCCGCTGCGGTACAGCGGACTTGGCCAGGAGATCACCGGTGCTGTTGAGTACCTCGGCCTCACCCTGGACGTTGCCCGCCTCCTGGAACAGGATCAACGACTGATGCAGGAGGTCACCCGCAGCCGCATGGTTCCCGGTTATGGTCCGTGTCCGGCCCAGCTCCCACAGAGCGGTGGCTTCGCCGTTGCGGTCGCCGAGGAAACGGTGAAGTTCCAGCGCCCGCCGGCCCAGGTCAGCCGCCGCTGCATAATCCTTCATCAGGTTCCGTACCCGGGCCAAAGCGCACAGGGCGTATGCCTCGCCGAGGCGGTTGCCGAGAGAACAGTAGAGATCCAGCGCCTGCTGGCCCAGGTCGGCCGCAGCCGCATAGTTCCCGGTCACGGTCCGTATCCGGCCCAGCTCCCACAGAGCGGTGGCTTCGCCGTTGCGGTGGCTGCGGGCGCGGGAGAGGTCCAGCGCCTGCTGGGTCAGGTCGGCCGCAGCCGCATAGTTCCCGGTTACGGTTTGTATCCGGCCCAGGGCCCACAGGGCGTAGGCTTCGCCGAGGCGGTCGCCGAGGGAGCAGTAAAGCTTCAGCGCCCGCCGGCCCAGGTCGGTCGCTGCCGCATAGTCCCCAGTCTCGTGCCGTAGCCAGCCCAGTGCCCACAGGTTGCCTGCTTCGCCGGGGCGATCGCCCAGGGAACGGTAGAGCTCCAGCGCCCGCTGGTTCAGGTCAGCCGCCGCCCTACAGTCCCCCATGTAATACCGCAGCCAGCCCAGTGCCCACAGAGCGCCTGCTTCGCCGTGGCGGTCATGGATGTGCTGTGCGGCGGTGACGGCGGTCTGGTGGAGGGCGATGGCCTCGTCCCATGGGCCTTGCAGGCGCAGGAAGGACGCCAGTGCGGCGGTGAGGTGAATGGCGCGGGAGTGCTGTGCGGTGGCGGTGGTGTGGTGGATGCAAGCGATGAGGTTGGCGCGTTCGGTGCGCATCCAAGCCAGAGCCTGCTGGTGGGTGGGCAGGTCAGGTGTGGCGGCCGCGGCAGCGCCGATGGTCCGGATGGTGGGGCTGGGGGCGTTGGCGAAGTGTCGGTCGGCGCTCTGGGCGGTGTGCTGGTAGTACGCCAGCAGGCGGCCGATGCCGGCGTCGCCGTCGTCTGCCGGGTCCTGCTCGGCAAGGGTGCGGGAGTAGGCGTGGATGAGGTCGTGCAGGCGGTAACGACCGGTTGCTGGGGAGTCGATGAGGTGGCTCTCGTAGAGGGCTTCCAGATCGCGGCGGGCCTGAGTGAGGGAGATGCCCGCGAGGGCGGCGGTGGCGTAGGCATCGGTATCGGTGCCCGGGTGCAGGCCCAGGCGGCGGAAGAGGCGCTGCCGCTCCGGTGGCAGACCGTGGTAGGAGGTGTCGAAAGCGGCGGCCACGGCGCGGTCGCTGGTGGCGAGTTCGCCCAGCCGGTCGCGGGTGGCGGCGAATTCCTCGGCGAACTCGGCCAGGTTCCAATGGGGGTGGTGTGCGAGGCGGCCGGCGAGCAGGGCGATGGCCAGTGGCAGGCAGCCGCACAGCTCCACGAGGGCGGCGACGGCCTCGGACTCGGCGCTGGTGGTGTGGGGGCGGTGGATCAAACGAGTGAACAGCAGTGCCGCGTCCGCGGGTGAGAGGGTGCCCACCGGCAGGGGGGTGGCACCGTCCAGGGCGGCGAGGCGGCGTCGGCTGGTGACCAGGGCCAGGCAGCCCTTGGCCCCGGGTAGCAGAGGTTCGACTTGTGCGTGGCCGGACGCATCGTCCAGGACCAGCAGCATGCGCTTGCCGGTGAGCCGGTCACGCCACAGCCCGGCACGAGCGTCCAGGCCGTCGGGGATGATGCGGGGGTCGACGCCGACACTGATCAGCAGCGCGGCCAGGACATCGGCGGGGTCGGCCGGACGGTGGCCGGGAGTGTGGCCGTGCAGGCGGACAAACAGCTGCCCGTCGGGGAAGCTGCTGCTCAACTGATGGGCGACGTGAACCGCGAGGGCGGTCTTGCCGACCCCTGGCATGCCGTCGATGGTGTGGATGACCACCGCACCGGACGGCTGGGCTGCGCCTGCAAGCCGCTCGACCTCGGCTTGGCGTCCGGTGAAGCCCGGCACGTCACGCGGCAAGGTCCGTAGCGCGGTGACCGGCGCGGGCGCCATCTCGTGGACGAGGTACTGATCCCGCCCGGCCACGTAGGCGTGTGCGCTGTCCTCGGCACGAGCCTCGATCCGTACCCAGGCTGTCGAGTCGTTGTCTTCAATGGGGGAGGTCATGAGCCGGTGATGTGCTGGTCGCGACCCGCCATGTACACCCGCGCATGGTCCCGGGCCTCCGCCTTCATGACGATCGACTGGACGCCGCGCTGTTCGTCTGGGGGCAGCGCCGGCGCGAGGTGCTCTTCCAGCAGACGCCGCAGTTCGCCGACCCCCGAAGGTTCATCCACGTGCAGATGCTGGAGCCGCAGACGCCACACGCCGGTGAGCGCCTCCTCGATGTCGTGGTCTTGCTGTTCACGGGCATTGAGGATGCCGGCGTGCAGCGTTCCCAGCTCGGCTGCGATCTCGTCCGCCTGCTCGGGATGGAGACGGCGCCACAGAGCTGTCGTAGCTGTTCTGACCTGCTGCCAGGAGTCCGCTGCCATCGCACTCACCAGCGCCGTCCCAGTCGCTGACACGATCGGGTCCATGCCATCCCCTCTTGCAGGAGAACACCGGACAATAACCCTACGAGCACGGAGGGCGTAGGGAGTCGTTGCTCCGGCCATATCGAGCCTTTCCAGGGAAGGGTCTGCTGGGCGGCTGCCGTCCGCGAGACCCTCACCTGAAGGTCCGCTCCCGTGCCGGTTCTGTCTTGTCCACCGCCGAACACCTCCGGGGCGGGCGGCAGGCGCGGGCCGGGCACGGCGGCTGCTGCGGCGAGATGGAGGCGGGTGTCCATATCAAGGTTCACCTCCCCACAAGGGTGGACATGGGACCAGAAGAGCGGGGTCAGGCCGCACCGGTCGCACGTCCAGCAGTTTCATCAGCCCGCGCCGGTAGTGGTTGGTGTACGACGCCTTCAGCGTCGTCTGCACCGTGCGCCGGTAGACCGGACCGCGGCTCTTGAACTCGTGCAGCAGCGCGGCCAGCAAGGTCACCCGCAGCGGTACCGGATGCGTCCGCAGGTGGGAAGGCGACTCCACCGCGGCCCGCGCACGCCATCCGGCCACGACCTTCGGCGCGACGTCGATGAACAGATCCCGTGGCAGGCCGATCGCCCGCACCGCCAGGAGCTTGTCGATCTCGGTGAGCATCGTCTCCAGGTTCACGTTGCCCGACGCTTCCTTGACCTTCGCCGGCACCGGCGGTGCGTCCTCAACCTCCGCGCCGCCGCCCGCAGGTCCGGCGTCGTCCTGGTCGGCACCGGCCGCCAGAGCCACGATCCGCTCGGTGCTCTCTGCGGTCGGCCGGGAGGAGATCAGGGCCGTCAGCGACTTCTCAGCCGCCCGCAGAGCAGCCGCCACGATGCGATCGCACCGGTCCGGCGTGGGCGGCTCGATGCTCCCTGCGCGGCAGCGCGCCAGCAGTTCCACCCGGACCTGCTCGGACCTGCGTTCCTTGTGCGCGACGCGCTCGGCCAGATACGCCGTCAGCTTCTCCGCGTCCGCGACACTGCACTCGCTGAAGCCGAGGTGCTCCCGGATCTGCGCGCGGTGGTACTCGACCGTACGGCCCGTCCAGTCGTAGGACTCCAGCTCCGAGGCGAGAACCTGCACCTGCCGGGCGACGAACTCCACGGCCTCACCGGGCAGCTCTGCCCGGTTCCGGGGAGACCGGCCGTACTGCGTGTAGAACTTCAACGGCACGGCGAAGCCCAGTCGCGTCGCACCACGCTTGCCGGACACGAGCGCCTGCTCGTCCTTCAGCGGCGTCCAGTGTTCGACCAGCTCGTCCAGGTCCAACGGAGTACGGGCCACGATCGCTGATCGTCCCCGCAGAGCCTCACTCACCGCAGCCGTACGGCCCTGGACTCACCCACACGGGTGACGCTCTCGGAATATCACCGCCGTGTGCGGCTGGTGACACGGTTCTTACCAGCACCCCGCGTACCGGGACCGCATCGAGCGGTCCGTGCCCTTCGCCGGCCGCGTTGTGACGAACGTACGCAACGTCGAACGGCTCCTGGGGCAGGCCGACCCGGCCGTGCACCACGGGCAGGGCATGACCTCCGTGTGGCGGGCCGCGACAGCCGCCTGCCGGAAGGCCGAACTCGCTCCCGGCCTGCCCGGCGCCGACGCACCGGATCAAGCCGAGTGCCGGTCCACGCGGACGGAGGGCGGAGGGGCTGGATCCGGCCAGAGGGGAACGCGGGAGGACGAGGCCGCCGGTGCCCGTGGCCGCCGGCGGGTGCCGCAAGGCCCTCGGAGCCCCGGACGTCACCAGACGACCGGCAGGCTCCGCAGGCCGAACACGATGTCGTTGTGCTTGAAGGCGGACTCCGCCAACGGCTCGGCCGGCCGTAGCCCCGGCATGCGGCGCAACAGGCTGGTCAGCGCGATCTGCAGCTCGATCCGGGCCAGTTGCTGACCGATGCACTGGTGCGGACCGAAACCGAACGCCAGGTGCGTGCGGGACGGTCGGCGCAGGCCGATGGTGTCGGGGGCCGTGAACACGGCCTCGTCCCGGTTGCCGGACGGGATCGCGGCGACCAGCCAGCTTCCCGCCGCCACCGCGGTAGCGCCGACGGTGACGTCCTCGGTGGCGTACCGCAGCAGCCCGAACTGGATCACGGACAGGTAGCGCAGCAGTTCCTCCACAGCGGTGCCGATGGTGTCCGGGGCTGCGCGCAGCGCGGCCGTCCGTTCCTGGTCCGCCATCAGCACGAGGGCGCTGAGCGCGATCATGTTGGCGGTCGACTCGTGCCCGGCGACCAGGAGCAGTACGCCGAGCGTGGCCAGCTCCGGTACGGTCGGCGGCCGGTCGGTCGCCTTGCCGCGGACGATCAGCCGGCTCAGCAGGTCGTCCTGCGGCTCGGCCAGGCGTCGGGTGATCAGTTCGCCGAGGTAGCCCTCCAGCCGCCGGGTGGCCGCGTCGCGGGTGGCCTCGTCGGCGTCGAAGCCGATCAGCACCTCGCTGTCGCGCTGGAAGGCCCCGTGGTCTTCGTAGGGCACGCCGAGCAGCTCGCAGATCACCAGCGACGGGATCGGCAGCGCGAAGTCCCGTACCAGGTCGGCGCTCGACCCGGCGAGCATCGCGTCGATGTGCCGGTCGGTGATCCGCTGGACGGACGGTCGCAGCGCCTCCATCCGTCGCATGGTGAACTCGCCGATCAGGAGCCGTCGCAGCCGTGCGTGCTCTTCGCCGTCCAGCTGGATCATCGAGCCCGGGGACGGATCGCGCCCGTCGTAGGAGGGCAGCATGTGCATCGATCCCGCGCCGCGGGAGCTCAGCCGGGGATCCGTGAGCACGCTCCGGATGTCCTCGTAGCGGCTGACCAGCCATGCGTCCATCCCGGCCGGGCAGCGCACCGGGGACACGGGCGAGTGGGCGCGCAGCCGGGCGTAGGTCTCGTCGGGGTCGAAGGGGCGGGAATCCGGCCGGGTGACCGGGAATTCGGGGACTTCGGACGCCGGGTCAGGGCGGGGTTTCGTCATGGGTGACGGCTCCAGGATGACGGAGGGAGCGCGCATCGCGCCGACGCGTACGGGGCCGGCTCTCCTCGTGGACCGAGATGGGTCCGGCGCGACGGCCGCGTGGCCGGCTGAAGCGTCGGACCGCCGGGCGTTCGACCAGCGTGTAGAGGGCCGCCGCGAGGGCGAGGCTGATGGCGGCGGTGAGCAGGATGTGCACCAGCCTCGTCGACGGGTCGGCGGTCACCGCTTCACCCGTGGCGTGCACGCCGTCGATCGGGCCGTACTGGATGACGAGGTAGTGCACGAGGTAGAGGGCGAACGAGATCTCGCCGAGCCACACCATGGTCCGACCGCTGAAGGGCGTGCGCGCGGTGCGTACGTCGGCGGCGGCGCCCGCCGCGATCAGCAGGGCGAGTGCGGACGCGGTCGGTCCGGCGCAGAGTCGGAACACGCCGGGCAGGTGGGACTGGACCACCACGCAGGCGATCGTGAGGAGGAACGCCGGCGTCATGCCCAGGCGGATCCACCTCCCCGAGATCACGATGCGCGCCATCAGGATGCCGAGGACGAATTCGAGAATCCTGGTGAAGGGCAGGCTGTAGGCGAACCAGGACTGCAACTCGGCGATCGCCGGATCCCATGAGGTGGCCGGCCGCGTCGGTAGCGCCAGGGCGGCGAACGGGACGGCGATGATCGCGAGGGCGACGCCCGCCGCCCACGACCACAACCTCGGTGGCCGGATGCGCCCGATGAGGCGGATGAGCCAGGGGAACGCGAGATAGAAGACCAACTCGCAGCCGAGGGTCCAACTCGGCACGTTGATTCCGGTCAGCCCGCCGAGGGCGTCGAAGTTGGGAATCCAGGGCTCGATCAGCAGCAGCGGCGGAATCGTGTTGATCGCCATGATCGGCACGCCCGCCGCGGCCATCAGCGCCACGGTGGCCGCGAAGGTCACCAGGTGATTCGGAAAGATCTTCACCAGGCGTCGGCGCCAGAACAGTCCGGCGGTGTCGTTCGGGTCGGCGACCCAGGTGAGGATGAAGCCGCTGAGCACGAAGAAGAACGCCACCCCGACCGGCCCGAGGGTCGTGATCAGGTACGGCAGACCGGGGTGTATCGATCCGACGATCTGACCGGCCAGATGGGATACCAGCACGGCGAACGCCGCGATGAACCGCATACCGGTCAACGACGGCAGGCGGCTCGGACGAGCGGACGGTTCCGGCGTCTGCATCACCGATTCCCTGTCGACGACGACATCCACGCCACCAAGGTTTCTCGGGTGGCGTCCGAACATGTGCGTAGACCGTTGGACCACTATCGGATGGCCCCGTCGGAACGGTCAAGCAGCGTCTTTCCGGAGCATTGGGAAGCAGCCGGTGGTTCCACCCGGGCGTACGCCTCCGGCGGCACCGGGAAGCGCCTCACCAACTTCTCCATCCAGGCGGCCGGATGGGTGGCCAACGCCGCACCACCGGGGAGGGCACGCGCTTTGCGGATGCCCTCGATCTGTGCCTCGACGGCGGCCTGGGTGGTGTACCGGTCGGCGACCCACTGACGGCCCGCCTGCCGCACCTCGTCCTGGTCGGGCAGGTCGAGCAGCTCAAGGGCCTTGTCCGCCAACCGATCCGTTTCGAGCTCCGGAATCCGCCACGCGGACGGCGATTCGAACAGTTCCGCTCCGCCGCCACCGGCGTAACCGGTCACCAGGCAGCCGCTGGCCATGGCCTCGGCCGGCGGCAATCCGAAGCCTTCGCCCTCGGGCGCTCCCAACGCGATGAACACCGACGTGTCGGACAGGACACGAGCGACCTCCTCGTGGGGAACCGCGTGGATGTCGTACAGTTCGACGCCCTTGGACCGCGGGTCGGCGTGGAACAGACGGCGGAGCAGCGTGCTTTCGATCGGGCGCTTGCGGGACATCCACGCGATGCGCCGAACCCGCTCGGTCGATGCCGGTCGGAACAGCTCGGTGTCAATGACGTTCGGCACCAGGTGCGGTTCGAACTCAGGCAGGGCGCGGCGGAACATGTCGACGCCCGCCTTCGAGATCGTCCACAGAGCCGGCCGGACCGACCAGCCCGGATACGGGCCGGGGTCGGGGCAGGTCAGGAAGTTGACGTAGTGCCCCTGCGAGTAGATGACCTTGTGACCGCCGGGTGCCGGGTCGTGGTCCGGGACCACGCTGACCTCGTGCAGCACGAGCACGTCCTCGGGCCCGAGGTCCAAGGTCATGCCGGACAGCGTCGGCACGTCGTCGTCGAACCACGTGTAGCGGAATCCCGGCGTGGGCGTCCAGCGGAACGCCTCGACGCCGACGGCCCGCAGCAGCGAGACCTGTTGGTTCAGCACGCGAATGCCGCCCAGCGGGAACTGGAACTCGAACGACGCGTAGATCACTCGGCCGGTCATCGTGCCTCCCTGAGAAACTACGATCGGTGAGACCGGACCACGGGGGTTACAGGCGTGGGGGTTGGGCCAGGGAGGTGGCGTCGCCTTCCTGGGGCCGTGGAGCAACGTCCGTACTCAGAAGCTGGGCCTTGCCCGTACTCATACGCTCAGGGTGGCAGCAATGTCCTCCTGTGTCACCGGCCCGACGCGGTCGAGGGACGTCACCCGGCTACCGGGCGTTCTCCAGGCTGCCGGCCGCGCCAAGGAGTGGGACGCAATCACCGGCCGGTCGAGTACAACTGTTCCCTGCCGTCTCCCTGATGGACAAGCGCCGCCGCGGGTTTCGGCCGAAACCCTACGGTCTCCCACCTGGCGGGCCGGTGCCGCTCCCGGGGCTGCCGGGCACGTGAGTCCGGTCCACACGGACGGAGGACAGAGGGGCTGCACGCGGGCACCGAACCCCGTCGCGGCCAGGACCGTGGACGGGCGCCGACGACAGGACGTCGGCGTTCCAGTGGCGGGAGCCCCACGAGTCGGTGGCGGCGGCGTCCAGGACGTCCCACACGGTGTCTTCGGCGTGCTCGGGCAGGGTGTCGAGGACCTTCGCGGCCGGGGCGGAGAAGAGGACCGCGTACGGCTGTCCCGTCACCGGCACCTTTTCCGCAGCTCCGCCATGTCGATGAACTCGCTGTCGTCGTAGCCGGAGGCGACGAACGCGTCGATGGCCGGGGCGTGGGCGAGGCGGCCCTGCCAGTCCTGGACGACTTCGTACAGCCCGGCGAGGGAGAACGTGCGGCGGGACTCCTCCAGGGCGGTCGCCCACTCCTGCTCGAAGGCCGGCACCCAGGTGTCGGCGCGCAGCTGGTCGAGGAGTTCGGCCGGAGCTCGCGGGGCGGGGGTGTACGGGATGAGGGGTGCGTGGTCGGGCAGCGCGCTCATCGGCTGTTCCTCCCGGCGGGTCGTCACCTCACAGTACGCGCGCCGGGCTGCCGTGGATGCGGGCATGCGGTGATCCCCTTGCACCGGGTGGGCAGGGAGCGGGCGACGGCCTGGGCGTGCTTGCGCAGCGGGTGGTCCTGCTTGTCCCAGGCGACGGCCGCATGGTTGAGGAGTTCGGCCGTGGCGCGCTCCAGGTCGCTCGGGTCGCTGGTCAGCAGCCGGTCGGTGGCGAAGGCGACGTCGGCGGCTGGGGTAGAGGCCTCCTGGTCGTGCTCGGGACCATTCCGGCCGATGGCGAGGACCAGGAGGTGACGCACGCAGTGCGGGCGTCGCTTCAATCGGTCACAGACCGGTGACGTCCCGCGCCCTTTTGAGTACGGAGTCGAGCGCGTCCACTGCGGCGCCGTGCCGCCTCGCGCGCTCCGCCCGGTCCGCCGGTACCAGCCGCGCGGCAGCCTGCACGGCATAGGCGTCCGGGTCGCCGAAAGCAGCCTGCGGATGCTCTCCCGCATCCGCGCAGTGTGTCGTGACTTCCTTGACCGCCTGGAGCACCACTGCCCGGTCCACGCCGGGCTGCATGGCCAGCCGTACCTGGAAACGAGCCATCCACTTTTCGCGGTCCTTCTCCCTCGCCGCGTCCGTTGTCCGGTCCTTCTTCGCCACGTGCTCTCCCGGGTAATCGGCAGCCGTCCGTCAAGGGGAGGACGCCTGGGTATCCAGATGGGTTGCACCGGCAAGAAGCGGATGAGTCCCAGGTGACTACTGATCTTTTCAGAATGACAAAGCGGTACGTGCTGGCGTTGTCTGAGCGCAAGCCGTCAGGCCCTGGCACATCTGCGGTGCCGGCCACACCTACGCACAGCTCGCCGTCGGGTTCGGCATCGGCACCACCACCGCGTATCGGTACGTGGCCGAGGCGGTCGAGTTGCCGGCCCCCCTGACCAGCAGTCAGGCACGGGCACCCTCAGCGCATGGCTCTATCGAGCAGCAGTGGTTCAGGCGCAACTTCTGTGACAACGGCCTGTCGATCGCTGTGTCGGCTCGGTATGCGCACGGAAATAGCAGGTCAGCGGGGTGACTCGCGCGAGCACGAGCAGAGGTGGTGTGGCATCACAGAAGTTGTGCCAGAACCCGCAGCAGTGAAGGCGCCTCTCGATGGGTTGGGGAGGCGCCTTCGGTGTCCCGATCCTGGTATCGATGAGTACGGGAGGCAGTGCCCCGCGGAGACCTCCCCGTCGGCAACGGAGCCGGTCGCGACATTCGGGGCCGCTGGAGTGCGTGCGCCCCTCCCGAGCCGCCCGAGAAACGCTGCTCCTCGTCATCAACAGAGCCAGGGTGGGCTATTGAAGCACCTGCGTGCTTCCACTGTCCGGGCCGCTCCGTGGCCCGGACAGTTCGGCCTCGGTAGCCATGCACAATGTCTTGGGGCTACCGCAGGGGGTCAGTCAATGCCGTGTGTATCTGGCAGGTAGCACCATTCGGGGATTGGAATCGAGGAGCACATCGGCAGGACCGAACCGTGCGGCCAGTTCGCGGATTTCTGGATCTTCGAGAAGGTTGAGGCGGCCGTCTTCAATAAAGGGCGTGCCGTCAATGGTGATGGTCGGCTTGTCGAACTGGCAGTCGCAGTGGGCGTGTCCTGGCCCGCTACGGTCAGGCTCCCCTTCCTCGGTCAGGGCGTCCAGGCCAAGGTAGAACGCACCGGCGTGCTTCTCCCGTTCGAACTGGGTGCCACCGCTTGAGCGCACTTTCGGGTTGAGTCCGATCAGGGCGTGCCGCAGGTAGTAGCCCCTTGGTGAATAGTGACGTAGCTCGGTGGCGGCACTCGCGCCCTCGATCGCTGTTACCACGTTGTTGGTGAGTTCGATCGTGGTGGGCTCGGCCGGTGTGCCGGTGACCGTGGACTCCTCGATGACCAGCAGCCCGTCGGTGCGGTTGGGGTAGAAGTTGACGCCACCGTAAGGGAAGGGCCGCCACATTCCAGCGATGAGAGGAGCGTGATGGCCACTGGTGGCGAAGTCACGGAAGGTCACATCGGTGCCTGCAGCGGTGGTTACCCGGATCTCGCCGGCTGCGGCGAGTTGTGCGGTCGCCTTGGCTTCCAAGGCGAAATACAGCTCCAGCGGGAAGCGGGCACCGGTGGCCAGAGCCGATGCGGTCGCGGTCTGGTGCAGTGAGAGGAACCGGGCCTTGCGCTTGGCAACCTCGTCGAAGAACAAGCGGTCGCTGTGCACCTCACCCCACCATGTGCAGGAGAGCACCACATCAGCCTCGGCGTGGATGGCCGACAGCATTGGTGATGGCCGCTCGGAGTCCCAGCCACCCGCGCTGAACGGGGGAACGGCCAGAACGTGCACCTCGGCGTTGCGATAGGCGGCTGCTGCCGCCAGTGCCTGCACCACCACAGGGTCCACCGAGTTCTCCGTCAGGATCAGCACCTGCTCGCCGGCGGCAACGGCGGTGTACTCCATGACGTTATAGGCGCCGGGCATGAGTTCGGTGATGGACAGCGGTGCTGCCGTGGGAGTGTCCAAGTAACTGAAGCAGGTCGTTCCGTTCATGCGGATCGAGTCCTTTCCGGTGCCAGCTGGGCGGTCGTTGATTGCGGGAGGCGGACGTCGCGACCGGCTCCAAGGCCGAAGAGGCCCTGAACGAGGGTCAGCGCGACAAGAAGGCCGAGCGGGACAGTCCACCCACCGGCGAGGTCGTGGGCTGAGCCGAACAGCAGGGGCCCAACGGCGGCCAGGAGGTAGCCGACGCTTTGCGCCATGCCGGACAACGCGGCGGCCTGGGACGCGTCGGCCGCACGCTGGCCTTGGAACGTCAGCGCCAACACCAGGCAGGCGCCGCCGCCAAGGCCGATCAGCACACTCCACGCGGTCGCCATCTCGGGGGCCAGGAGCAGCCCCAGATATCCGGTGGCGCACATCAATGAACCGCTGACGGCCAGCAGCCGTTGGTCAGTGAGTTGTCGGGCGAGTATCGGCACAGTGCTGCTGGAGACCAAACCGGCCACCTGGAGCAGGAACAGCTGCCAGCCGGCGGCGCCTTCGGAGGCTCCGTGGTCGTGCACGATGCTGGGCAACCACGCGATCGTGGTGTAAAAACCGAGGGACTGCAGTCCCATGAACGCACTGACCTGCCAGGCCAGTGGGTAACGCCACAGGGTATGCGCCTGCCCCGCTCCGGGGGCGGTGGATGTTACGGGCCGGCGACGGGCCAGTTGCGGTGCCCAGGCCAGGACCCCGAGTAGCGCCAGCACCGCCCAGCAGCCCAACGCGGCATGCCATCCTCCGGGAAGGTGGTCAGCCAGGGGCACGGACACCCCGGAGGAGACCGCGGCTATCAACCCCATGACAGTGACGTAGAGCCCGGTGACTGCGGCGATCCGCCGTTCGGGAACAGTGCTCTTGACCAGCGAGGGCAGCAGCACGTTGCCGTAGGCGATCGCTGCTGCCATGACCACGGTGCCGGCGAACAAGGTCACCACGCCTGGTAGCGAGCGCAGCACAATGCCGACCGTCAGCACCAGCAAAGCGATCCACAGGACACGCTCGGTTCCGTGGCGCTGCGCACTCCTGCCCACCAGCGGCGACGTCACCGCGAAAGCCAGTAGTGGCAAAGCGTTGAGCAGTCCTGCCGCGGTGCTGGACAAGCCGGTGTCGTGTTCGATCATCGGCAGCACCGAGCCGACACCTGTCAGCGGCGCCCGCAGATTCGCCGCAACAAGCAAGATCCCGACCAGGAGCAACCCCACGCGAGGCGCTCCGCCCTGGTGACCGTCGGATTCGGCCCCGGGAGCGTCAGCGCCTTTCGGAACAGTCACGCTCATGCACCCCCTCTTGCCCCAGCGCGGCGCGACGGCTGATCCGCACGAGCGCGGAGGCGGCGGAGCGAGCAGTCACCGCATCTCCCGCCGCAATGGCCTCTACGAGGGCGGTGTGCCAGTGGTCGTGTTCGGCGGCGATTTCCCTGCCCCAGGTCAGCCCGGCGACCGCTGCGGCCAGCGCGCTCCCCAAGTGCTTGTAGACCTCGGCGAGCAACCCGTTCCCGCCGGCTTCCACCACCGCCAGGTGGAATGAGCCATCGACGTCGGCCAACGCGCTCATCTCACCGGCGCAGTTGGTCTCCTGCGCCTTGTGCAGCAGCTCCCGCAATCGCTTCACGTCTGCGCTCGTCCGACGCTGCGCGGCCAGCCCCGCAGCATGCTCCTCCAATACCGCGCGCAGCTCGAAGACATCGGACAGGTGTGCCGTTGCCGCCCTGCGCACCAGCACTGCCTCCAACTCGCTGGCGACCCGGACGTAGGTGCCGTCTCCGGCGCGGGCTTCCAGCAGGCCCAGATGCACCAAAGCACGCAAGGCCTCTCGCACGGTGTTGCGACTGATTCCGAGAATCGCGACCAACTCGTGTTCGGAAGGTACGCGACTACCGACCGGCCAGCGGCCGGAGGCGATCTGCTCCCGTAGTTGATCAGCGGCCTGAGCGGACAGGGTCGCGGCACGGCGCGGCTCTCTCAACCCCTCCATACAAACCTCCAAATGTTGGACAGCTGCAGATAAACACATGACACCTCCAAGGTGACAAGGTGACCTATGTCACATCACGCGATGCGTGGTCGACGTACACCTCTCGGTGCCCGGCCGGCCACACGGGAACGAGCCCACGCGGCCGGGGGTGGCGGCTTCGGGAAGCTTCGCAGCAGACCGTGCCCCGTCGCCGCGGCGTGAGCCCTGTGACGACCGACGTAGCGGCGGACATCGACCCCCACCTTCGTGACGGGCTGTGAGCTTGACCCTGTCGGGGATCTTGGACGGGGTCAGGTGCCGGGGGTGCGCCAGGACTTGGGCCGGGGTGTCCCGTGCTGGTCCAGGAAGGTCTGCAAGGCCGTCGGCGGTCTCGGTGAAGAGGTATCGTCGGTCACCGACCGGCTGAGTCGCTCGATGTCCACGGCGATGGCTGTGGGTACGTGTTGCAGGTGGGTTTCGGCTGTCCTCGGTAGCGGCACCGGCGCATGCCGTGTCCGTGGGCGGACTCGTTTATGGTGCCCTCGACCCCGGAGCGGACCGCGTAACGGGCCTTCCAGCGTGGCGGAAAGCCCACGGTTCGGGCGCTGCCGACGGCGGTGGGCGGTGGTGCAGTGGGCGCGAGCCGGACAAGGACGGCACTGGCTCTTGGTGAACCGGGCCACGAGCAGCGGGGCCGCGGCGGGCGAGGACGTCGGGTAGGTGCCGTGCCGGCCCGCGCTGACCTGGCCCTGGGGGCAGGTGACCTGTCGGTGGTCGAAGTCAAGGTGGAAGTCGTCCCGGTCGAAGTCTTCGTTCTTGCGGTGCAGCACATTCATCCGCGATCTGCGGCGCTGGGACGACCACGAGATGCTCATGGGCGAACCCCTGCCATTTCCTGTTCCAGCGCTCGATGAACCATGCCGGCGGCTGCATCGGCGCAGGCGTCGTGAACAGACTGCTCAAGAAGGCGTGCAGGCAGATCGAAGGGGACGACCACCGCTTCCACGGAATTCACTTCACGGCCCACGGCTTCCGCAGACTGTTCGCAACCGATCTCGTCAACAGCGCAGTGCCCATCCACATCGATGCCGCGTTGCTGGGGCACCTCAACGTCCAGACCACGCGCGGCTCCATGGCCGTCTTCGAGGAAGACGTCGTGCGGCACTACCAGCAGTTCCTCGCCAACCGGCGCCAACCGCCGTCAGAATCCGAGTACCGCGATCCGACGGCCCATGAGTGGCACGCCTTCGAGGGACACTTCGGCACCAGAGAGGCTCAACTCGGCCTGTGCGGGCGCCCCTACGGAAGCCCGTGCAACCACGAGCACGCCTGCACTCGATGCCCTGTACTACAGGTGAACCCCGAGATGATCAGCAGGCTTGAGGAAATCGAGCAGGACCTCCTTGACCGGCGAGAACGTGCCGAGAGTGAGGGGTGGAAAGGAGAGATTGAGGGCATCGGCCTCACGCTCCAACTACTGCGCCAGAAGCACGCCGACGCCACCCGCTTCGCCCGCCTCACGGGCCGAGTCACGCTCGGCATGCCTGCGGTCCGCCCCGCGACCTCCCATTCGTCTCGCTGGCTTGTTGGCTCTGCGGGAGCGTGGCTTACGACTTGTCGGTTGGTTTGAGGTTCTCGGTCGGCCCGGCAAAGGCCAGAAACAGGGAACGAGAACTGAGAAGCCACAGGCCGTTCAGCTTGAGAAAAGTGTCCTCGTAGTGGCCTACTTGCGTAGGGATCTGTGGGGGCACGTAGCCATTGGTGTAGCCATCGACACGGTATGTCGTGAAGTAGGTGGTCGCCGTCGCTGTTGCCTCGGATGTGAGATTCACCAGGATGTTCGTGCATATCCGGCGCGAGAGACGGTCCGCGGGACGACCGGCGAAATAGGACCGAAGTGCGTCACGGCCCTGGATCCGGCGGTCGCCTTCAGCCCACTCCCAGACCCCGTCCTCCGCGAACAGCTCCGCCACCTCACCCGGGTCGCCGAGGTCGAGCTTGTGGACGAACTCGATGATCAGGCGCTCGCAAGCTCGCTCAGCGACGAGACGGTCCGTGGGATCAAGTGCTTCAGTGGTCGACATCCCCAATGTGTATCAGGGTGGGAAAGGGCATCACGGCACCTTTTTTGACGCCCGCCCGACCTCATCCTCACCCCCGGCCTGCCTCCATGACGATGGTCTCCGCGCAGCGGGAGTGATCCGGACGAAGCCGCCTGGCCATTCTCCGAGTGGTGCAGTTGAGGATCAAGATCCGGCACGTCCGGACCGTCGATGTGATCGTGGGCGGGTGGGTGCCTGGCCGAGGCCGGCTCACCGGCCTGCCCGGCGCCCTGCTGGCAGGAGGGGCACACGCAGGCGGCCCGCGGTATGTGGGCAGCGTCGGAACCAGGTGGAGCGAGCGACGCCGAGCGCACCGCGCTCGCCTCCGCGTCGCTGTGATCGACGAGTGCCCCTTCGAGAGGACGCCGGATGTGGCCGCAGCGCGGGGGGTACTGCCACGCCTGGTCGGCGAGGTCCGCTGCACGAGCCGGACCCGGGCAGGACTGCTGCGGCATCCCTCCTGGCACCGGCTGCGCCCCGACCTCGCCCCCGACGACATCACCTGACCCGGACGCCTCCTACTGCGGCGACTGCAGACCCGTCTGCGGATTACGAAACGCGGGAGTCGCTCTGCCGCCGGATGTTCGACCACGACATCGCGCTGCGCGGGGGCATCGCCCCGGTCCGCGCCCGCATCCCCGAACTCTTGCCGGATGTGCTCTCCGGAGCCCTCGATCCGGGGCAGATCTTCGGCCGTGCCGCCCCCTGGCCGAGGCGCCGGACGGCTATCGGATGGACAACCGGTCGGCGCTGAAGGTGCGCATCACCTTCTGAGCGCTGGGCCGGCGGCACGAGTGTGGTTCCTCCCGTGCCGCGCGGTGCCCTCGTGATGTCAGGCGGCGCGCTTCACGTGGCGGACCAGCCACATCAGCAGCGCGTCCAGGTCGGCGGCGGCCGAGAGGACCCGGTCGACTGCCTCGGGCGTGTGCAGCCACTCCTCGCAGCCGAGCGGACGGGCGGCGATCAGCGAACGATGGCGCAGCAGGTTCGTACGGGAATGGTCCGCCGGATAGCCACGCGGGGGGCGTTTCATCACGTCCCCGGAGATGTCGTAGCCCTTCTTCCGCACGTCCTCAAGGATGGCGGACAGTTCGCGGCCGCTCCCCTCGGAGGCCACGGCGTTGCGGAACGTGTCCACCTGGCCGGGATCGGGGTACCACCAGGCGCCCTGGATCCGCAGGCCGTCCAGGGAGAACCGGAGACCGATCTCGATCTTGCGGCCGAGCCGGATCACCGCGCCCTGGTGCTGCCACCACCAGGAGTCGGTGCGGTAGTGCCAGACGGAGAAGTCCTCGTACCGGGAGTCGGTGTCCGCGACCTCGTTGAGCAGGGCGATCATCGGCTGCCTGACCAGGCGTTCGCGGTCCGCGCGGTAGCGCTCGCGGGTCGCGCGGGTCGGTTCGCCCTGGAGCTGCCACAACACGTCCATGGCCTGCTCCGGCCAGCCGGTGAACTGTTCACGCATGCGCGGAGAATAGCTCACCCATGATCCGCGCGCGGAGAGTGAGACGGGCAGGGACGCGTAACCCCAGACAACGTGGGAGGTGCTGCGGCGCGGCTCGCCGGCCAAGTGGATCTGCCGTGCTCGGTGGGCGAGTTCGTTGAGGAACACAGCGAGTGCAGTTGACATGAAGCGGGCGGTGAGATTGTGCAGCCGAACTTGAGATCCCACAGGCGTACAGGGGTGCTCCAGGCGGCGAAACAGATGTTGGTGACGTGCTCGTACTGGCCCCGCTGGGATCCGAGGCCGACGCTGATGTCTTCTCAGGCGTCGTCCGGACCCTGGTGGTCGTCGGCTGCCCAGGCTTCGACGATGCGGTCCCAGCGGCGGACGTGCATCGTGCGGGTACTCCACCAGCCGTTGGAGTGGCCGCGGTACCTGCGACTGGTTGAGCGGGTGGAACTCCACCCGCGTCCCGCCGTCAGCGCTCAGGTGTCGCAGGAGATTCCGGGCGACGTTCTGGCGGCGCACCTGGCGGTGGGCGGCGGCGATGCGTTCCAGGTTGGCCTTCGATGGCCGGCGCTTGCCCTCCAGCCACGCCTGTGGCGTCAGGTCGGTCACGGCCAGGCCCGCGTCCTTGGCCGCGGCGAGGCTGTGGTCAGCCTTCGTCACGTAATGCAGGGGGCCATCAGGCCGTACTTCACGGTGCCCGGGGTGACGGTGCCGCCCGCAAGGTCGTCGAGCTGCCGCGTGACGGCGTCGCTTCCCTCGATGACCCGGGCGCCGAACTTCCCGAAGTCGATGGTCCTCTCCGGACGGCCACTTCCCCTCCGAACGCGCGGACGCTGTCTTCCTTTTCCTCACCGTCGTATCCGGTTGTACGCGCTGTCGTGCCGTCGAACTTCCTGTTGCCGGCCCATGCCGTGCTGAGGATTCCGCGGCCCTGTTGGGCAACCGGTGTCGGGCAGTATCGGATGCCCCGGGAACTGACTGCGCCATGCAGGGAGAACGTGATCAGCCAGCGAACGGAAGCTCGACGGCGGGATAGTGGCCATGTCTGCGATGGCCGCCTTCTTCACTGTTCTGCTCCCGCCCCGCGGTCAGGGACGCCAGTCGAAGGGGAAGTGCTTGCTGGATCCCCCGCGGTATTCATGGGAGAAGTCGAATCCTTCTGCGCGATCGTTCTCGACGACGCCCCACGTGGCGATCTGGCCGGGGCCGACCTCGGCGCCCGGAGCATTGATCAGCTGGACACGGCGGGAGGGGTCGGCTGTGGGGCCTGTGAGGGCGGTCGCACCTACGGAGACCTTGTCGGCGACACGTGCCCGCCAGTATGAGAGATCCTCGGCGGCGTCGAAGTGGACCGGCGCGTACCGCACCTCACGCAGTTCGCTGATGAGCGAGCCGAACTGGCCCGGCCAGCCGCCGACATGACCGGCGAATATCTGCTCCAGCGCGCCACGCTGAGCCTCGTCGCCCTTGGCGTCGATGTAGAGCATCACCTTCATCGTGGCGTCCGGGTCGCCGACCCACATATTCCCGTTGAACTCTCCCAGTGCCACCACGCCCAGGCCGTCCAGGCGCACGTCCCCGAAGTGACCTTCGTGAACCTGCCAGACGAGCGTGAAGAGGCAGTCCCCGTGGGTCGGCGTCTGGGCGAACGTGCAGGGGCAGGGCAGCGCACAGCTGCACACGTCGAACCACTCACCCCCTAAGTGCCAGTCGGGCAGCGTGCTGTTGTCCGTGTCCGCTCGGACGACAACGGGGACGCTTTGTGATGTGGCGGAAGTGGTGCACATGGTGGTTTCCCCTCAGATCGCCTGTACCCCTAGGGGGTATCCAGTGGCAGGCTAAGACTCGAAACGCCCACGCGTCAACTACCCCAGGGGGGTACCTGATTTCCCGGGGTGCCCGTAGCCGGCGGTAGCGCTTGATCCCGTACTGCCGCCGAAACCACCGACGTCCCCAACATCCCTCAACAGGTTTTGATCCACTGGGCGTCCGTCGCGTGATCGGCGAGTTCGACGCGGTTCCGGCAGGTAGCTGCGGCGAGTGTCTGGCAGGCCTGGGCGAAGTCGGTGGTGGCCGCCGGTCCTGCGTCGAATTCAAGGCTGGCCCGCTGGACGGTAAGTGCGGTGTCGCAGCGGGCGGAGTCGGCACGGCCTGTCAGGCGGCCGTCAGCGAGGAGAGGACAGACGTAGTAGCCGTACACGCGGCGGGCTCTCGACCAGGCGGGCCGAACTCGGGATCAGGGGGCCGGCCGGAGCGGGCTGCGCGGGAACTCGCGGGCGAAAAGCACTGCTTCACTCATGCTGTGACCCTCGCGGTGTGGTGGGATCCGCGGGCGGACAAGCAATTCCTGCTCCGCAGGAGAACCGGTGACCCCATTGAAACGCCCTGAACTGCGGAAACCGTAGAACGATCCTCGCTGCCCCTTGCACGTTCCTCCTCCGCGATCCAGCCGGCTCAGGGAAGGACACCTGCGGGGGTGCGCACGCTGTGACGCAAACGGGCGGCGTCCTGACTGGGGGGCGCGCCGAACTGGCGGCGGTATTCCCGGCTGAACTGTGACGGATTGTCATAGCCGACGCGGTGACCGACTCCGGTGACGTCGCCCGGGTGGGTGGCGAGCAGCAGCCGGGCCTCCTGCAGCCGGATCTGCTTCTGGAACTGGATGGGGCTCATCGCGGTCACCGCCTGGAAGTTGCGGTAGAAGGCGGAGACGCTCATGCCGGACAGCCGCGCCACGTCCTCGACCCGGAAGGGCTGCGCGTAGTGCTCGCGGATCCAGCGCACGGCCCGGGAGACGTGGCTGAGGCTGCTGTCGGCCAGGCCGAGTTGGCGAACCGTCGCACCCTGCTCGCCGCTGATCAGGCGCCACAGGATCTCGCGCTTGACCAGCGGGGCCAGCACTGCCCGGTCGCGGGGCTCGTCCAGCAGGCGCAGCAGCCGGACCACCGCGTCGAGCAACGGGGCCGAAGCGTCGCTGACGGCGATCCCCGACGGGGTGCCTCCGCCGGGGCGGGGAGTGTCTCCGGACCCGGCCCGCAGCAGCAACTCGGCGACGGCGGACGGTTCCAGCACGAGACCGAACCCCAGCGCCGGCTGCTTGGGCTCGGCCTGGGTGAACTGTCCGGTGACGGGCAGGTCGACCGACGCGACCAGGTACTGCCCTGGGCCGTACTCGTACACCCGGTCGCCCAGGGCGAGTCGTTTGGCGCCCTGGGCGATGACCGCCAGCACCGTGCCCGACATCGAGGGCGCCGGCGGATCGGACCGGTCGACCTTCGAGATGAGGACGCCGTCGATGGCGGTGGTCCAGTCGGGCCGGGCATGCCGGGCCAGCAGGGTGCGGAACTCTTCGAGGTGCATGCCTCCATTGCAGCACCATTCGACACCGTGACTCCCGTGACCGAGAGGATCGTGCAAGTACGAGCGAGCATCGTCCTAACGTTTTCGCAGGTCACGTGGGTTGAATGGAATCACCTCACTCCATCCCCGCAGAAGAGGGCATCCATGACCGCCAACTACGGCTTCAACGCCACCCTGACCGCCAAGCCCCGAATGGGCGACCGGCTGGTCGATGTGCTGATGACCGGCCTGAACGAGGGCAGCCCCGGCGCGAGCGAACACTGCGTCGTCTACCTCGTCTCCCGTTCAGCTTCCGACCCCGACACCGTCCACGTCACCGAGGGCTGGACCAGCGAGGAGGACCACCACCGGATCTTCGCCGGCGAGGCCGCCCAGGCCATCGTGGCGCAGATCGACGGACTGCTGGCCAAGGAGTCCGAGTACACCGACTACGTACCGGTCCGCGGAAAGGCCACCTTCTGACCCGCCGATCGATCCCCTGATACTTCCTGCCGCCTCGGTCGCTGCCGGGCGGCCCACTCCTCGCCCGGCCGTCCGCCACCACCCCACGAAAGGCAGCACCATGACCACGGTACGACCTGCCCTTGACCCCGAACTGCGTGAGCTGCTCGCCGACATGCCCCTCATGTCCCAGCTCGGTCCAGAAGCACTCGCGCAACTGCGCCGACTCCCGTCGACACCCATCGAGTCCCTCCTCGCCCACCGGCACGTCGACCGGCGCGAAGTCACCGTGCCCGCCAAGGACGGTGCCCCCATCCCCCTGTCGGTCTTCAGCCCCGCGAACACCGATCGCAGCACCGTCGCCCCCTGCGTCTACTGGATGCACGGCGGCGGGATGGTCATGGGCGACCGCTTCTCACAGATCGACATACCGCTGGAGTGGCTCGACGAGTTCGGCGCGGTCGTGGTCTCCGTGGACTACCGGCTCGCGCCCGAGGCCACCGGCACCGCCCTGGTCGAAGACTGCTACCAGGGACTGCTCTGGGTCGCCGAACACTCCGCCGAACTGGGCATCGACCCCGCCCGGATCGTCATCGCGGGCGCCAGCGCGGGCGGCGGCCTCGCCGCCGGCGTAGCCCTGCTGACCCGCGACCTCGGCACCCCGGCGATCGCCGCGCAGATGCTGATCTGCCCCATGCTCGACCACCGCAACACCAGCACCTCCAGCCGCCAGCACTCCGGCGTCCCCGGCGTGTGGACCGGCGAGATGAACGAGTTCGGCTGGCGCAGCGTCCTCGGTGAACTCGCCGAGGACGGGGTATCCGCGTACATCTCACCCGCGGTGGCCGACGACCTCTCGGGCCTGCCGACCACCTATGTCGACACCGGCTCCGCCGAGGTCTTCCGCGACGAGGCCACCGACTACGCCACCCGGATCTGGGCGGCCGGCGGGCAGGCCGAACTCCACGTCTGGGCGGGCGGCTTCCACGGATTCGATGCGCTCTACCCGCAGGCGCACATCTCGACCACGGCCCGCCGGACCCGCACCGACTGGCTCGCCCGAGTCCTGCCCCCGAACTCCGCCGCATGACACCGACGGCTCACACACAACACACGCACGACGGCACTACAGGAGGAACACCATGAAGGTCGCCATCGTCACGGGCGCCAGCTCTGGCATCGGACGAAGCGCCGCGATCGAGATCGCCAAGCGCGGAACCGGAGTCATCCTGACGTACGGCAACAACCCGCAAGGCGGGCTGGAGACGGCCGCCGCCATCGAGAAGGAGGGCGGCACGGCCGTCGTACTGCCGCTGGACGTAGGTGAGACCGGCACTTTCGCGGCCTTCCGCGACACGGTGACCGGTGTGCTGCGCGACACCTGGCAGCGCGACACCTTCGACCACCTGGTCAACAACGCCGGTTTCGCGCACACATCGTTGATCGAGGACACGACCGAGGAGTCGTTCGACAGGCTCATGCGGGTCCTGCTCAAGGGCCCGTACTTCCTGACGCAGAAGCTGCTGCCCCTGATGGCGGACGGCGGGGCCATCGTCAACACGAGCAGCAACGCGGCGGCGACGGCCGGCTTGGAGCCCGGTTACTCGGCCTACGGGTCGATGAAGGGCGGCCTGAACGTGCTGACCCGGTACATGGCCAAGGAATTCAGCACGCGCGGCATCCGCGTCAACGCCGTCTCGCCGGGATCGACCCGCACCCGGATCGCCGACGACGCCTTCACCCGGTTCCCCGAGGTCATCCCGGCCCTCGCCGCGAGGACCGCGCTCGGCAGGGTCGGCGAACCCGACGACATCGGCGCGATGATCGCCACACTGGTCTCCGACGCGAGCCGCTGGGTCACCGCTCAGAACATCGAGGTATCGGGCGGCTACGACCTCTAGTAGAAGATCACTGAAAATCCGGTGCAGGGCGTCCGGCTGTCGGCTGGGCGCCCGCCCTTGTGCGGTGGCCGGGGTGCGACCCGGCGGCGCTTGCAGCCCCACGCAAACCGCAGTCTTCGAATACGTGACGGGTACCAGCATCGCGCGAGGACATCCCCATCGACCAACTCCCGCTCGTCAACAGGTGACCTCACCCGTGGCGGTCAGGCAGCGCTCGCGTGAGCCGCCTCCTCGCGAAGGTCGCGACGGAGCTCTTTGGGCAGGGAGAAGGTGATGGACTCCCCGGCGGCCTCGACGAGCTCGACGTCGCCGTAGTCGCGCTCGGCCGGCCACGCCAGGGCCTCTTCAAGGGCCGCCGCTTCGTGCCCGTCGACCGGGCCGACGTACACAAACCCCAGGTCGGTGAACAGGTTCCCGCCGTCACGTTCCCCCTCACCGCTCTTCCTCAGTGTGTACAGACGACGGGCCGGCGCGCCGCGGGCGGGAGCGTAGGAGCGGCCCTTGTCGTTGAGGACGACAATCACAGACCGCTGCGGCGCCGCACCCAGGGTGTTGAGCGCCACAAATGCCATGCCGCCGGTCGGCGCCCCGTCCCCGATGGCCGCCACCACCGCCCGGTCCGGCTCACCGGCCGGCTGACGGGCCTTGGCCAGGGCGTCGGCGTATGACAGCGCGATGCAGGCGTGGGGGTTCTCCACCGGATCGTGCTCCGACTCAGCCCGAGCGGGGTATCCGGACAGACCGCCCGGCTGCCGCACGCAGTCGAATCCAGCCGCCCGTCCGGTCAGGATCTTGTGGACGTACGCCTGGTGCCCGGTGTCGAACACGATCGCATGGCGGGGCGAGTCGAAACCCGGTGCAGTGCCGGAGTCAGCTCCACCACCCCCGGATTCGACCCCGGATGGCCGCCGCCCGCGGTCACCTTCTCCGCCAGGAACTGACGGATCTCGGCTGCCGGGGCAGCCAGGCTCTCGTTCGGCAGGGACCGCACAGCCTGCAGATCCGGCAGGGCCAGCAGTCCACTCGGAGAAGGAGCCAGAGCGAGTGATGTCGTGGGCACACCTCCGCGCCGCGCAGGGCGGTGCTGGGCCGCCGTCCGTGCCCTCGACGCAGATGACGAGGAGACACCCCGAGGCGGCCGGGTCCACAGAGGAGCAGCAGAAGCAGCTGCTGGCCCTATCCGAGAACTCATCGGGGATCGTCCCGGCGTGCACCTCTCCGTGCTCCTCGACCACTTCCAGAAGCACGGGCATGGGGAAGGCTGGGAGGTGTCTGGTCCGAGGGCTCGGCTGCCGCTCCTCGGCATCCCCGTCCGCCGCTCCCGTGACGGTGGCCCGCCGGGTGGCGTACGGGGTCCACCGAGACAACCTCCCGAGCCCTTCCCCGGCCAACGCCCACTCATTGGACAAGCCTGAGCCGGCGTACGAACCGTCGGCCGCCCGGAGCGACTTGAGATAGGTGACGTGCGCATCGGCGTGGACGCCGCGTACAGCAGGCCGAGAACCGTCACGCTCGCGGAACAGTACGGATCACTCGTACGGCCTTCGGTTCAGCGCCTGCGTGTACGGTCTCGCCGACCGGCCTCCTTCACGCTCCCGTGGAACCGCGGCGCTGCTGAACAATGCACAAACGGACTGTGGGTCGGGCCTGTTCGCCGTCAGCGGCGGGCGCGTCGCAGCCGGTGGCCGAGGAGAACAGCTCCCGCACCGACGATCAGGGACGCCCCGGCGAAACCAGCGAGGACGGTCCTGGCACGTGCGTCATTCGCGGATCCGCTGGCTGCCAGTGACAGCCGGGCGGAGTCGGGAGCTGCAGCTGCCTGGAGGATGAGGTCGGCGACCGCCTCGGGGTGGGCGATCAGGGACACATGTGAAGAGTTGATCTCCACCGTGTGCGAGCCGGCCCGCTTTGCCTGGAAGCGTTCCTGATCCGGGTTGATGGTCTTGTCCTGTCGGCCTACCAGCGCCCAGGACGGTATCTGCTTCCAGGCCGCGACCTTGGCCTTCTCCGAGAAGGCGGTCGTGGCGGCAGGCCGCTGGGTGGCCCCCAGCAGATTCGCCCTGCTCTCCGGCAGGTCTGCGGCGAAGACCTGGTGGACCTTGTCGCGCTTGAGGTACAGGTCGGTCCCACTGCGACCGCTCTCCTGGAACGGGACGGTCTTGGTGGCGGTGCTCAGTTCACTGGGGAACCGTGCGGCCAGCGACATGCCGCTCTCGCCCACGTCGGGCATCAGAGCCGACACGTACACGAGCGACTTCACCTCGGGGTTTCCGGCCGCGGCCGAGCTGATCACGGCGCCGCCGTAGGAGTGGCCCACCAGCACGACGGGGCCCTTGACGCTGTTCAGTACCGAGGCGATGTACGTGGAGTCGTTGTGCAGACCGCGCAGCGGGTTGGAAGGCGCGATCACCGGGTAGCCGCTGCGCTCAAGGCGCGAGATCACCCCGTCCCAGCTGGAATTATCGGCGAACGCACCGTGCACCAGGACCACCGTGGGTTTCGCGCCGGAAGTATCGCCGTCCGCGGCGGCCGGGACTGCCGTCGTCGTGCACAGGACCAGGGCACATCCGGCCACGATGACGTGCGCGCGCGATATGCCGGAGATCGCCAATGAGGTCATGCTGTTCTCGCCTTCCTCGATGCCAACGGCACCTCAGCGTTCACGCAGGGGCGCCGCCGGGCCCGGCAGCAACCCCCAGCCAGGTGAAAGGCGCGTGCATCGGAGTGATTGGCCGGCCTCGCCCGGCGTGGCAGTGACGCGCTTCCGGGTGCGGAGCCGGGGTCGTCGGTCACCTCCGCACCCAGGAAGCGCTCGGAGCGTCGCCCGACGCGCTCGCCACCTGGTCGGCATCGGCGATCTCGTCGCCGTCCGGCAGCAGCGATGTGGCACCGATCGGTACGGCAGACACCGCGAGTGCGAGCACGGCGGCCACGCAGTGGCGCAGTCTGCGTGTATCACGTGGGTCCGGCGCGCCAGCCGGCCGTTCCCAGAGCGGCTGGACCCCGCTCAAGGCGGCGCCCGCCGTGCGAGCCGGGGAGACCGGTCCTGCGAGCCCATGGGGGCCTGTGGCGATCCGTACCTGGGTCGCGCCGCGATCGCCTGGTGCGGGACGGAGCAGTCGCTCGCAGAACCCGCTGGCCTCGATCTTTCGTGACGGTCCGTCGGTTCCTTGGATGGACGGGCGTGGATCGGCTCCTCCCGCGTCAGGGCCGCTCGGCGGGGCCCAAAAGCGGCCCCGGCCCGGTCGACCGAGCGCGGCCGGGCAGCAAGCACCACGTACTCGTCGACGGACAGGGCATCCCGTCGGCCGTGTCGCTGACCGGCGGAAACCGCAACGACGTCACCCAGCTGATGCCCTTGCTCGCGAAGATCCCACCGGTCCCGGGACTCGTGGGACGACCACGCCGACGGCCTGAAACCCTGCTCGGCGACCGCGGTTACGACCACGACAAGTACCGCCGTCAGGTCTGGGCCGCGGGCGTCAAACCAGCGATCGCCCGCCGCGGCGTCCCGCACGGCTCCGGCCTCGGCGTTCACCGCTGGGTTGTCGAGCGCACGATCGCCTGGCTCCACGGCTTCCGACGCCTACGCATCCGCTGGGAACGACGCGACGACATCCGCGAAGCCTTCCTCGGCCTCGCCACCTGCCTCATCACCCACCGGCACGTCCAACGCCTTTGTCAGGACCTCCAAGCCGGTGATCACGGGCTTGGCCTCGGATCATCCGTGTCGCGGGCCTATCAATGCCTCAAGGCTTCCGGCGCCGAGCGCCGCTCCTCACGGGGCTGGATGACTCGACGCGGGGTCATCTGGAGCATGGGAAATCGCCGGCGCCGGAAGCCTGGCCGGCCGATTGCCGACCGAACGCAACCGAGGCGAGCCGGGGCGAAGTTTGTCCACGTCGACGAGGGGCCACGTTTGCGCAGTACGAGGGGAACGCGTGGGGCACGCCGCGCCATTGCGGCCAGGGCTTGCCCGCAGCGCCGGGCTAGTTGATGACGCCTTCCTGCAGAGTGCCACCCGCGTAGGAGCTGCCGCCGTCCTTTGCCTTCACGAGAACATAGCGGAGCTTTCCGTGATCCAGCGCCTCCTCCAGGTCGCGCGCCAGCTCGCCGTCCCGCGGGGACTTCGTCTCCCGCTCCTTCATCGCCTCGATGATCGTCTCCACGTACTCCCTGGTCATCTGCTGGACCATCTTGTTCTTGTGACGGCCCTTCCCCTGACGCCAGTCGGGATCCCCCGTTGGCGCCTTGGCCTCGACGATGAGCAGCGTGCCGTCGGGGAGCAGGTACAGCTGGTCGAATTTATCGGCACCATTGGGGGTTTTGGGCAGGGGGATCCACTGGGCTCCCGGGAATTCCTCCGGAATGACGTGGTAGCGTGCCGTGCTCTCGCCGAGCCGCTCGGCTATGCGGCTGTTGTTGGGCGTGACGCCCAGCTCTTTCCGGTAGTTCTTCAGCGCCTTGTCGCGTGTCCGCTCATTGGCCGGGGTTCCATACTTCTTGTACTTCAGTTCCGCGTTGGTGAGATCCACGGACGTCTTGCGATGGTCAGCGATCTTGTCGAGCAGGCTGCTCCGTTTCCTGTCACCGACCGAGGCCGGGCCGAAGAACTTCGCGGGGGACAGCTTCGCGCCGGGAGCCGAGGGCAGCTTGTCCTTGGAGATCCAGTGGTTCTCGTTGTCCTTGGCGAGTATCGGCAGCGTGACGCCGTTCTCCGTAGTGGACTTGCTCCACCGGTGGCCGTCGTCTCTGTAGTTGGCGGAATACCAGACCGGGTCGTACCTGGCCTTCCAGACCATCTCATCCTGGATGTACTTGTGGGGGGCGACGGCACTGCTCAGCAGCTCGTTGCAGGTGAACACGCTGTTCGTACGCTGCGGGGTGCCGTCCGGGCCGGGCGGATAGGTGGTGAACACGGCCGCGTCGAAAGCGGGCCCGCCCGCGCCATTGCAGTGCTTGTCGAGCTTGAGCTTCTTGAACTCCTTCGCCAGTGCCTGCCGGTCACTGCCGGCCAGGACGGTGGCGGCGTTCGGGTCGATGTCGATCCAAGCGACCTTGTCGAAGCCGGGCGGGACCACCCCGGTACCGGAGAGTTCGTTGATCGCCGCCGCGAAGGCCTTCACCACCGCGTCCGTGCCCCCCGACACGGCCTTGCGCTGGATGGTCTGTTTGCCAGTCAGGTTCTGGAGGTCGGCCTTGTACTCGGCCGAGGAACCCTCGGGTTTGTAGGTGTTACCCCAGACGACCTTGTTCCCCGCGCGCGCCAACTCGCCCGCATACTGCAGCGCCCGCCGGTCGGAGAGGGAGAGCTGAGCTGTCTTCGCTTCCAGTTCGGCAATGCCGCTCTCGCCGGAGACTCTCAAGTTGTTGGTGTTCACGACCAGGTCGTAGAACGGCTCGAACGCTCCCTGCTGCTCCAGATTGGCCACCGTCTTGCCGGCGTTGCTGAGCCGGCTCTCGCGGACCTCGGGGCTGGTCCGCGGACCGATGTCGGCCGTCATGGCGTCGAGGAGCTGCAGGACGGGCTTGCCCTTGCTGTCGTTGGCCCGCTCGCCCAGTGGCTCATTGAGCTTGAAACCGCGGCCCATCAGCCTTTTGACGAGCGCCGGGTCGTCGCCCATGACGCTCGCTTCGTAGAAGACCGCGGACCAGCTCACCTGGATCGTCTGGCCGGGCGGTGCCGTATTCGTCGCCGTAGCCGTCAGCGTGCGGTTCCCGCCGGGAGGAACGGAAACAGGACTGTTCAGGGGCGTCTGTCCGGCTACGGTCACTATCACCGTGCCGCCGGCCGGAGCGGTGCCCTGGTTGGTCACGTTCACGGTGGCCGGGCAGCTCGGAGTGCTGCAGAACGATGCCGTGAGCTGTACGGCCACGTCCGTCTGGGCCGCCACACGTTGGCTCAGCGGTTCGGCCTGCTCGTGCGAGGTGTCGACCCTGCGTACGTTCTCCGTTGTGTTCTGCACCTGGGCCTTGTCGGGCTCGCTGACCGCAGACGACAGGGCCGGGGCGGGCGCGGGCTCACCGGCCGCCGTCGGCACGTGACCTGCGGACTGCACATGGCCCACGGACCGTGCGGCACCGTCCTGCGGGCCGGAGCGGAAGACGGCAGTGCGCGCATCCGAGGCGTCCGGCGCAGATTCGGGTGTGGCGGCTCCTTGAGATCCAGCGGAACCCGGCAGGCCGACCGAGAGCGGCCGGTACGGAGGGGACGCACTCACCACGAAGCGCAGGGTGCCGTCGGTCAGTACCTTCGCCGGACGGCCGTTCACCGACGTGGCGCCGCTCTGGCGCCATGTGGACGGCCGCCCGGACGGACCGTCGGTGTCCTTGCCCGAGAGGGCGTCGGCGAGCGCCGTCGGAGTCATCCGGGACAGCTCGGCCAGGCCGATCACCCCCTGCGGCGGGTCGGCCACCCAGGTGTTGGCCAGCGCTTCGGCGCTGCCCGGCTCGTGCTCGAACCACCACTGGCTGTTGCCGCGCAGAAGGGTTCGCTCGGGGCTCACAGCGAGCTCCGCGTATGCCCCCGAGTCTCGGCTCAGGGTTCCGTACGTAGTGCCGTCGCGGGCGACCGTCAGACGGAAGCCGATGATCGCGCCGTTGCCGTTCACCGTGGTCCCCGCATAGGTGACCCCGCGCCAGGCACGCAGGCTCTTCGTGGCCGCCGAGGCCAGCTGCGGGGGCGTCTTCTCGTGTGGCCGGAGCACAAAGGTCATCAGACCGGCGACGAGCACCATGACCAGCGCCAGGACGCCCCAACGCCAGTACCAGCGACTGGAGATAATCAACCGGACAAGCGCTCCAGCCGCCCGGGACGCCCTACTGCCCGCTGGCGGTGGCGAGGTGTGCGGGGCCTGCGGGGGAAGTGGTGGGAACGAAGGGTACGGGGGAAGAGGTGGTTGCGGAGGTGGTTGCTCGGACGGTACTGATGCGCTGTCCCGTGCGTCCACATCTGCCCCCGGTCCAGGGGACCGGGCGACGACCCCACCGGGTCGTGGCGCGATGGTCCCGATTCCCCATTCCTGATTTCCATCCCAATCCCCCTTTCAAACAAGCTTGTTCGCGCCACGTGGCAGGTTCCCGCCGCTCCCTGGCCCTACGGCCACTGATCACCTCACGGTCCAGGCCGGAGTTCGGCCCGAGGAGCGCCGACCCGGGCTGTATCAGCCAGGTTCCAACGACGTCCGCAGCCGGTCAGCGATGTTCCGCCGAACCCCCTCCCAGGCCGACCGCCTGTGCTGGAAGCCCATGATCACAGGCTTGGCGCCAACCGCTGTAATGGAAGCGTACGGAAACAGGGCCGGGAACTCCTCACGCAAACCGTGCAGGAGGGTGCCGATCTCGGCGGCAGGAGTTCCTCGGCCACTTCGAGCGCCGCAAAGTCTCCATCGGTGCATGCGGCCGCGCGTTCGGCACCCCCTGCATTCACGAACACGCCTGTTTCTCTGAACCAGCGATCGCTACTCGGGGCTCTGGGTAAACCGCTGGCAGTTGGGTCCTCGCCGGGCAAAGATGCAGCCATGCGCTATGCCAACACGGACCCCGAGCTCAGGGACCTGGTCCGCCGATTCGTCACGCCCGGCCGCCGGTACATGCGGCTGGGTGGAAGCGCGCTGCGGTTGAGCGGGCCTGAACGCGACCTGTTCGCGAGGGAGCTGGTCCAGGCTGCCCGGGAGATCACTCCCGCTGAGCTCGGCATCCTTCTCGAAGGCGGTTGGCGAGAGTGCAGGACTGCCTCCTGGCTGATTGCCGTAGCCGGCAGGACCGAGTTCCGCAGCCGCATCGGCGAACTCCTGCTGGCCAGCGGAGGCCCCTACGGCGGGGCCTACTGCATCACTCTTGCCACCTTCGGCACCAGCGCGGACGCCGATCTGGTCTGCAGATACCTTGAGCGCTACTTGCCTCGACCCGACCTCGTCTACGACCGGACCTTTGCTCTCAGCACACTGCTTCACCTCGATGCCGTCCTTGGAACCGAGCGAGCATCCCCATACCTTGCCGTCGGCGGCCTGTGGCAGCAGTGGACCGATGCCACGCCGAACACGGTGCGGGATCCGCAGGAGTACCAGCAGGTCGTGGATCAGCTCTGTTCCTTCGCCGGCGAGTGCGCTGAACTCTTTACCAGAACGGAAACCAGGCACTGAGCCTCCCGACGTGACCGCGGGACGGCTGACTGTCCGCCGCCCGCTGGTCTGGCCCGACCCCGCCCAGCGCACCTCCTCACGGGCGCGGACCTCCGCACGTTCAGCCAGGCCGACCTGGTCGCCATCGCCCATGAGCTCAACCATCGTCCGCGCAAGACCCATGGCTACCGCACTCCGGCAGAGGTCCACGCTGACCTCCTGAACAGCGGCAATGCGCTGACCGCGGTTTCTACTCGATCATCGACTACACCGTCGACGGACGCGAGACTCAGGCCGAGCTGGTGAAGGTCTTCGCCGAGATCCAGGATCAGTGGGTGAGCTTCTACCCCGGCTATTGCTCGGCCCGATTCCATGTGAGCACGGACGGCACCCGCGTCTACAACATCGTGCACTGGGCAAGCGAGGCCGACTACCGCAATTTCGTCGAGCGCTCCGAGACCGAGGGCCGGATGGCGGCCATTGAGAAAGCGCTGGAAGGACTCGTCGGCAAGGCCGAACCCCGCATGACCGGAGTCCCCACCTACACGGTCGTGCGTGAAGTGGGACCGCGGACGCGTGACTAGCACTCCAGCCGGACTTCGATGTATGCCCTGGTCAACGGCTTTGGGGCGGGGATTGTAGAGGGGCGGTATCGAGTGCGGCGCGGGTTCGCCCGGCCCGTCCCGCGAAGGACTGACCGCGCCGTGTGCAGTGACAGCGGTGGGACAGCGGTGGGACAGCCATTGCATGTGATTGGTGACGCACCTGCCTCCGTGTGGGAAATAGGGCCGGAAGAACTCTTCTTGCGGATCGGGCACCGCTTTCCCCGCATCGGGCCCAGACGCCGGATGCGGGACTACGTGCGGGGTCCGCTCGGACCCGTGGGGCGCAAGAGCTCCTGGCAACTGGCCGAATTCGACGGGCATTCCACCCCTGACGGGCTGCGGCACCTCCTGGCGAAGAGCCGCTGGAAGGCCGACGAGATACACGACGACCTGCGGGGTTACGTCGCCGAACACCTCGGCGCCGACGACGGCATCCTGATCATCGATGACACCGGCTTCGTCAAGAAGGGCATCGCCTCATCCGGGTGCAACGGGAGCACTGCGGCACCGCCGACGACCGCAGCGCGTGCGTCGCCGTCACTGCGCCGGGCGGCCTGCAGGTGAGGCAGCTGGACGGCGTCCGCACCTTCGAGGACGCCCGAGGAGGTCGGGACCGGATCGTCGAGGTCACCTTCAACAGCCAGGACTCCGCCCAGTTCTCCGATCTGACCGGGCAGGTCGCAGGCCAGCCGCAGCCACGCAACGAGATCGCCGTCGTCATGGGCAACCGGATGCTCGCCAACCCCGTCATCATGCAGCGCTTGGCAGGCCGCACCATCCAGATCGCCACCCATCTCACCACAGCACAAGCCCGGATCCTGGCCGAAGCACTCGGCGCCCGCCGACCCCACGATGACGAGCATTCAGCACCAGGTTCCCGCCCATGAACGTCCAGTGGACGCGGTCGCGCCGGGGGCACCGACTCTGTTGCTCAATTCGTCTGGGTTCGGGGACCGCTGATGCGCGAGGGCGACTTGCCCGGTTCTTGACGTTCTGGTGGTGAGGCTACGGGCACGGGAGGTGCTGACGACCAGATGCTCAGGAATATGGAGTTGCGGGCGGCGGCCCGGCTGACCGAGGCTCTCGGGATCCGTTGCCACGTTGCAGGCCGTTAGCCTGTCGGTATGTCAGAGCGTGTCATGTCCGGTCGTACGGACGGCCTGATCACCCTGGTTGCCGCGGACGCTCTGTGGGTCGATTTGACGGCCGACAGTGCTGTGCCGACGGCTTCTGGGACATTCACCTGCTCTCCTGCCCGTGCCCAGGTGGGGTACGTCCTGCTCGGCGGCCATGTGGTGGCCACGGTGAAGGCGAGCAACGGTCAGTGGAGTGTTCCGGAAGTTGAGGTGCGCCGGGCGGCCGCGGAACTGAACGCGGTTGGGATGGATCGGCAGGACCTGGTCCGCATCGGTCCGTTTCGTGGGGCACCGAGGCAGGAGTGCAACGAGGAAACGCCGCTGCGTTGGCGCCAGCGCATCAAGGGGGAACTGCAGGAGCTGGGCGGCCCCGAGCGGGCAGCACGACGTGAAGTCGGCCGGCCGTACCATCTGGCGGGGATCGACTGGCGACAGATACTCGTGGAGCAGACCCGCGACGGGACGCAGCGCACGTGGTGGCTGCCGCGCGCTGTGGTCAGGCTGCTGGACGCGGCCGAGCACACCGAAACGCAGTGGGTGCAAGCCTCGCGGACCCGCCAGGCAAGCGCAGCCGGCACCGAACCGCCCTCCCACCCCCGGCAGGCCCGAGACGCCGACGGCCGGCAGACGACGAGCCCCGAGGGCCCCACCACCTCACTGCGCCCGTACAACAAAGAGCTGGAAGGCCAGCTGTACTCGGCTCTCAGCAGGAAGCCCGGCACCTCCCGCAAGGTGGCTGGGTGGGCGTGCGCCGTCTGCCGCACTGCGCCCGCAACCGTGCTCGACCACTGCCACGAACACGGCTACGTCCGCGCCCCCGTCTGCCAGTCCTGCAACACACAGGAACGCCCCGACCACCTGTACAGCAATGACATCCGCGTGGCCAACCGCTACACACGCCTCTTCCACACCGACACCGACGACTGGCTCCGCCACTGGCACCGCTGCCCCGGCTGCCGCGCACGCACCACCCTGCCCCTGCCGCACCTCGCCGCATGGACCGCCCGCATAGCCTGCCGATCGCTGCGCCCGACCCACCGCGCCCCCCGCGGGCGCAAGCCCTGCGGTGTCCTGCGCGTGTCCTGGACGGGCAGTCAGAACGCGCCCCGTTCCTGCCTGCTCACTGTCGCCGTCGACTTCTGCCCCTCCGGCGAGCACCGTGTCCTGGCGCGAGTCCCCTACCGCGAAGCCGCCGAGCGGTTTCGTACCTGGTTGGCCGAGACGGCCCCTGCCGTGGCCGCCGCGGCCGGTCCTGACCGCCTGGACGGCCTCCCTGCCCGGTTCCGGCCAGTCATCGCGGACACCAGCGGCGGGGACCTGGAACTGTTCTGAGCGGGCACCGGGAGACCTGACACCCCACCGTCACCTCGCAGCTGCCGGCCCTCGGCACGGTCACCCCGATCAGGAAGCCGCAGCTTCCACTCTGTTCGGCGGGCCGTGCACCAGGCGCTGCCCCGGATGCGAGAGGAAGTGGCCGGTCTGACGGCCCAGGCGCGGCCGCTGATGCCTGCTTACTGGCAGCCGCGCCCGGTGGAGCACCGTTCCGTCCCGGGCGGCTGCCGGTGCCCGCAGGTTGGTTCAGGTCGCCTGCAGTTCCTTGAGCCGGGCCGCGTAGGTCAGGGCGATCTGCACGATCTCGTCCGGGTCGGTGGTCTCCAGCCGGTTCAGGTCGTCCACGGCCTGGTCCCGGGCCGTGCGCCACTCGGCCACCACGTCCGGGGTGTGGCGGCCGAGGTTCCTGCGGGCGTCTACCAGGCGGGCGTTGTACCAGGTGAACCTTCCCCTTCGGGCAGTGGTCCGATCGGGCCGGTGGCGGGTGCCGATCTCCTCTTTGAGCAGTGCGAAGAAACTCTCGGCGGCGGCATTGTCATAGCACGAGCCGGTTCGTCCCATGCTCTGCCGCAGCCCCAACCCGCCTATTTCCCGACGGAGTTCGTCGGAGGTGTACTCCGATCCGCGATCGGAATGTGCGATGCAGCCGGGCTGGAGTCGGCCACGTGCGGCGGCCGACGTCAGCGCGTCGACAACCAGGGGGCGCGGTGGTGATCGGCCATCGAACAGCCGACGATCCCGCGGGTGGCCAGGTCCAGCCAGGTCGCCAGATACAGCCGGCCCTCGTCGGTGGGAACGTAGGTGATGTCACCGACCAGTTTCCGGCCCGGGGCGTCGGCCGTGAAGTCGCTGCCGGTCAGGTCCGCGGCGGGCACCGCCCTCTTCGCAGGACGGGTCAGCGACCGGCGCTTGCGCCGGGTGACCCCGGCGATGTCGCGCTCACGCATGATCCGCTCCACTCGCTTGCGGACCGGCAACGCGCCCCGCACCATGGCGACCGGCGCATCGCCGGCACACAGAACGTCGCCGCCGCACTCCGGGCCAACTCCCGCGACCCGAAACGCCCGCTCGCCCCATATGATCACAAACTGGACATCACGCAACTACGCCAGAGCCCTGGGCGTAGCCGTACCCGTAACCCGGCGGGACAAGGGGAAGGTGAGGGCGCGAATATCGCATGGAGGTATGGGAGTTAACCCTCACGCCGCCTCCACACACACTGATGTCCAGTGCAATGTCACATGGCAACTGCATCCTGAGTGCATCAGTGATGCCTATGAACGACGCCTCTGAACAGGGAGCACTACCCTCATGTCTCGTATCGCTCTGCTCGCCACCGCGGTCGTGGGCCTGGCCTTGTCCGGCGCGGCCCCGGCCACCGCCGCACACGCCCCCACCACCACTGCCACCACCGTGACGTGCGGTCCGTCCGCCCTCCGGGTGGGCTTGTCGACCAAGGTCTGCGCCGAAGTCACCGGCAACAGCGTGCAGTTGTACGGCCAGATAAGCCTGGCGGGCCCGCCCAGCCCGGGCTCCACGCTCCCGGTCAAGGACCTGACCATGACCCTCACCGGCAGCGCCGTCGACGGCACCTCCCTCGGCCACCTGGTGCAGCCGGTCCGTTTCCAGGCCGCGACCACCCAGGTCCGTGGCGTCGGCGGCACCGTCCCCTGCGGCTCGGCCGTCCACGCCGAGTTCACCTCATCCGCCCTCGGCTATCCCTCCAGCCCGGTGACCCTGAACGTTCCGGTCACCTGCTGATGAACGTCCGACACCATGAGCAGGCTGCACGGCCGGAACCGGACGCGGAGCCCTCTTGCGGCAGCGAGGGCGGTTGCTTCGGACAGCCCTTGAATTCCCCGGCCTCCCACGCTGTGCGGCAGATGGCCCGCCAGGGAGCGGCCCGAAGATGAGGTGACCCCGGCAAGGGGTTTCTCCCTGGCGGGCGGGTGGTCGACGGGCATGGTCAACGGGCGTGGTCAACGGGGCCCACGGCGCTGGCTACTTCCCTACGACCCCCTCCGCAACGCCCGGCCCGAGGAACCGCCGGCCTCTCACGCGGGCGCAGTGTCGACCCCGTGCTACGCGGTCGTCCTACACCCCCGCCGAGATGATCGATCCACAGCGGAAGATCCTCGCCCGGGGTGCGGAAACCGCCGCCCGCCACGCCCAGGAGCCGCGCGAGGGCTGAGCGGAGGAGCAGGACAACGCAGGAGCTCCGCCGGATGATCGGGCGGGGCTCTTTCGGCCGGCGGTCTTCATCAATCCGGGCTTGTTCTGCGACGTGCCCCAGCCAGTTCGCCGGCTTCGTCGGCGCGGCCGGTCCCGGGGGTCCGCCGCAGGAACGGGGCGCGGCCGGGCGCGTGCCGAGTACGCCTCGGGCGCGTAGTTCGTCAAGGTCGGACAGGCGCTCTCCGGGAAGAGCGTCGAGCAGGTCGGCATGGGTGCCATGGTGTGCGACGACGGGATTACATGGACGCTTACGTTGCCCCGGTCCAGAGTGTCCAGGCCCGCCGTGAATGACGCTGCAGGGCGAGTGGCCATGACGGATCGCCCCTGCCCACTCCGTCCTGCGCGGCAGGAAACCTGAAGGTCCGCCCTGAAACGGATGCGGGACGGAAAGCCGGATGCCGCCGCGCTCGGTGAGCTGTCCAGGAAGTGGGCGAGGACTGCCACCCGTCCCAGTCCTACGCGGCCGGGGCGCTGGAAGCCGGGCGTATGAGCGAGCTGGAGCAGCTCGGGATGGTGTGATCGGAGCAGAAGGCGGCCTGGGCGGACAGGGGCTGCCGTCGCCAGGGAATACGTTGCGGTGCACGGGCGCTTCCTCCCTCGCTGTACTCCTCACCGATGATCTTCAGCTTCACGCCGCCCATACCGGTGCCGAGGTTCGCCTCGATCCGGAACTTGATGCCGCCCTTGAGGTCCAGGTCGACGATGCCGAGCACGGCCACCTTCAGCGGCACGTCGATCGCATAGCTGGAGCAGGGGATCTCCAGCCCGATCGGGAGAAGCTGACCATGGGGGAAGACACCGAAAGTACCTGCGGGGATGGGCATCCCGCGCCGGGCGACGCGGACATGCTGTCCGAGCAACGATGCGCCGCACTACCTGGCCTTCCTCGGCCTCGCCGCCGCCCTCTGCTGCTACAAGCGACTCCTCCGACTCACTACATAGGACACGGTCCAAGCCTTGGTTGGTGCGGCCGTCCTGGCGGCCTGCTCGATCTTCGCCCAGTGGGCTGCACGGGCTTTCTCGTCGATCTGCTTCTCGTGTTCGGCGCGCACCCCGGTCCGGCCGTCGAGGCCCTCGCGCAGGATGTCGGCGTGCCCGGTATGCCGGATGGACTCGCTGAGGACATGGACCATGATGGCGAACAGGTTCGTGTTGGGATAAGGCTCCGGCCACCACGGCACGTGGCCGGGGACGTCGAGGGGAAGCTCGTTGATCGTCGCGTCCGAGTGTTCCCACGTGCGCCGGTAGAACCCGATGATCTGATCTCGGGTCTCGTCCTCGCTCGCCCACAGATCGCTGCCGTCGGAGTCCTGCCAGCGGGGCAGCGGTTCCGGGGAAGGGCGGTCGAAGACCTCGCCGAAGTACCTGGCCTCGACGGTGGCCACGTGTTTGACCAGGCCGAGGAGGTTGGTCCCGGTCGCCGTCAAAGGTCGGCGGGCGTCGTATTCGGACAAGCCGTCGAGTTTCCAGAGCAGCGCCTTGCGGTCCCGCCGCAGTCTCCCGTGCAGATTGTCCTTCGCGAATTCATCGATCATGCGGCATGAACCTTCCATGAGCTGCTCGTGGTCTCAAGATCCCGTACGTGGTCCGCAACGACTGGCAGAGCCGGGGCTCAGGACTTCTTGCACAATGTGCTACCGGGAATGACTGTCTGTCAGAGAGACATGGGGGTGGGGTGCGTGACGGCTCGCGGCCGACCCGACCTGCGACGGTTACCGCGCAGGAGAACTGCACGCATGCTGATCGGTGCCGTTCTCTGATCCCGTTGAGCAGTCCGGGACGGGGACCGGGGAATCGGGCGGGTGCCAGGTGAGAATCCAGCCGGCGGTAAGCGCCGCCGCGCCGCCTGCCAGGGCGATCGCGCCGCCTGTTCCGATGCCTGCGGCCACCGAGCCGAAGCAGACCGGCCCGACGCCCTGAAGCGTCATGCTGCCGGAGCCGAGGAGACCGAAGGCCTGGCCCTGGCCATCCTGCGGCAGGGCGTCCAGGAACGGCCGTTGCAGGCCGAGACCGTAGGCGAATCCGAAGCCGCAAAGCAGTAGCAGACAGGACGAGACGCCCACTCCGGGCTCGGCAGCGAAGCCGACCAGCGGCAGTCCCATCAGCACGGTCAACGGGACTACCAGTCGCTCCCGGGTGGGCGGCCGGGTCGGCGTAGCGGCCGTCCCGAGGCGGCGTGGGCGATCAGTGAAGAATCGTTGCCTCCCAGTAGGTGTCACCCCCGAAGGCGGGATCTGGCATTCCGGTCGGTTCTTGATCTGCGAGAGCCGTTTCAGCAGGGGGGTGCCGGACCCGGTCACCGAGTTGTCCCACCCGGGTACTGCACGGCGGGCGGGGACGGCCTGGTGGGTGGATCTGGCCGGGCGGGGGGCTCCTCTTCCACCGGAGCCGTGCATCGCCGACTGCGGTCCTGTGGCGGTGAGGCGGGCGGAGAAGCTGCTGAAGGGGGTGACGTGCTCGCGGGCGTGCCGGACATCCCTCACGCGGATCCGTAACGGCGGCCGGGGTTCGGGGCGGCCGTGCGGGTGCTGCGGCGAGCCCATTACGGCTAGTGCCGTGACCGCAGACGATCACCGGCGTGGTGTGACGGCCGGGTGTCGGCAGCGGTGGATGTCGCGCAGGTCAGCTGAAGGTCGTGCCATGGTCTGTCAGTTGCCTGGTCTAGGGTCGCCCGCATGGCTGAGCCCTCCTTTCTGACCGCCGTCCGCGAGTCGTACGACACGGTCGCCGCCTATTACGTCGAACGCGTCCCGCCTCCAGCCGAGATGGACCCGCTGTCACGCGCGATGCTGGCGGGATTTGCCGAACTGGCGCGGACGGCCGGTCTGGGGCCGGTCGCGGACCTGGGGTGCGGCCCCGGACGCGTGACGGCGCACCTGGCCGGGCTGGGGGTGTCCGTCTTCGGCGTCGATCTGTCGCCGGAGATGGTCGGGCTGGCCCGGCACGCCTATCCGAATCTGCGGTTCACCACGGGCTCGATGACCGCGCTGGAGATGAGGGACGACGAGCTCGGCGGCATCCTGGCCTGGTACTCCACCCACCACACGCCCCCGCAGTGGCTGCCGGCGGTGTTCGCCGAGTTCCACCGCACGCTCGCGCCCGGCGGCTACCTGCTCTGGGGAGACTATGTCGGCGATGAGCGGCTGCAGCCGACCCACGGCTATGGCCGTCCGGTGTCCTACGAGTCGTACCTCCTGCCCCTGGACCGCATGGTCGACCTGCTGGACCAGGCCGGACTCGTCGTCACCGCGAGACTGGAACAGGAGCCCGGCGGACGCGTGAACAGACCGCATGCCTGCCTCCTGGCCCGCAAGCCCGAAACGCCCTGACGGGGCTCGTTCCCCGGGGTGAGGCCGCTCGGCTGGACCGCTGACGATTCGGCGTGAACTACGGTCACCTCGCCGGCCAGAGCCTCTCCCCGGTGGCCTGCCTGCTCGTGCTCGGGCTGTTCGTCGGCGTCGGAGAGGAGCTGATGTTCCGCGGCATCGGCGTCCACGTCTTCCGCCGGTCCGGGGCTCACCGAGGGCAAGGTCGCCCTCTACTCCTCACTGGTCTTCGGCCTCGTACACGTCAGCAACGCCTTCGGCGAGGGAGCGCAGGCCATCGTCCAAGCCCTCGTCGTCTCCACCTCGGGCTACTTCTTCTGCCGCTGTCTGCGTGTCGGCGGCATCATCCTGCTCCCGATGCTCGTCCACGGCCTCCGGGACACCAGCCTGATCTCCAACCTCGTGGGAGACATGCCCCAGGCATCCGTGGGCATGGCCCTGCTCATCCTCCTCCAGATCACCCTCATCGTGGTGCTGCTCGTCAAGCGCCACGAGATCGAGGCCGTGCCCCCGGCCCAGGACGATCTGGCCACCGGCCCGAACCCGTCTGCCTCGGGGCCGGTCCGAGCGTCACGCACCCCGACTCAGCACATCGGCCTCGGACCCGAAACCCGTTCGGCTTCCCATCACGGTGACAGCAGACCGAACGGCACCTCCCATCTCGGCCGACACCCATCCCGTCCGTCCAGGAGCGGAACGTTCAAGCACAGCAACCTTGTTCTTCATCTACCAGGCGAGGTCCATCGATGGCTCGGCCCAGGCCGAAGGTCGGGGTGTTCAGCGGTGATCGGAAGGACGAACATGGCGACGTGACGCCTCCTGCCTTTGACATTGACGCCTTCCTCAGTCAGCCGCTCACCGCGCGCATCGCCACCGACGGACCGAGCGTGCGGCCTGTGTGGTTTCTTTGGGAGGAGAGCGCCTTCTGGGTTCTGACCGGGCCGTGGACCAAGCTGTTTCACCGGGTATGCACGGATCCGCAGATCGCTCTTGTGGTTGACGTATGTGACATCGCTACAGGGCTTGTCCGTCAGGTCATCGCCCGCGGCCGTGCCGAGCTTGTTCCTTTCGACATCCCGCGTGGGCGCCGCAAGTTGGTCCGGTATCCGGGCACGGATGAGTCCCGCTGGGATGCACGCTTCGTCCGCTACCTGCATGACAATCCTGATCAGCGCGGCACGATGTGGCTCCGGCTTACCCCCTCGTCCCTGACAGCGCACGATCTGAGCTACACGGCCACTCGCTGAGCTCGTTCTCTGTCTACCAGGATCTGCCAGGTCCGCCGATGGCCTTGAGGGTCTCGGGGCCTTTGACGGTCTTGCCGACGTCGTAGCGGAGTGCCTCGCCCAGAGGGTGAGGCGGAGTACCAGCGGCTGCTGGTGGGGTGGGAGCCGCAGTCCGGGCGGATGTCGTCGCAGCGGCCTGAGCTGCGCGGCTCCGGTCGATTGCCGGTGACGCTCTTTACGATCCGGCCGTGGCGATCGATATCCCTGAAGTTCTGATCATGCTGAACCGTCGACAGCCGTGGTGGATGCCCAGAGTGTGAAGACCTCGCTGGTCCTCATCCTCGAAGGACTCGATTGTCCTCATGCCTCACGAGAGTCTGAAGGGTAAGTGGCATCACCGTTGTCGGGGTGCAAGCACAAGTACGACCGAGTGCAGGATCTCAGCCTTGGCCTGGCTGGGAACCCGGTGGGCGATACGCCGGGCGCGGTCGGGATCGGCAACGGCCACTGCCCTGGCGATACGGGCCAGTGCCTTCCCATGAAAATACTCGTCGGTGATGGTGTTGGCGATGCGTTCGGCCCGGTCAGGATCGTCGGCAGCCACCGCCGCGGCTACGGCGAGCAGCACGCTCTCCTTCGTGGACTTTTTGGCCGCGTGAGCGATGTGTTCGGCCCGGTCGGGGTCGAAGGCGGCCGCCGCAGTGGCGACGGCGGTCAGTGCCGCCGTCCTGGCCTGAAGTCTGAACATGCTGGCGGTCTGTTCCGCCTGGCCGATCAGGCTGGCGGCGTGTTCGGGATCTCCGTCGGCCACCGCTGAGGCCACGGCGATCAGGACTGTCACTTGTGTGTACTTGTCGGTGATGGTGTTGGCGATGTGCTCGGCCCGGTCAGGATGGCCGGCGGCCACCGCCATCGCCACCGCGGCCAGCACACCTTCGCTGAGGGACTCGTCGGTAATGGTGTTGGCGATGTGCTCGGCCCGGTCAGGATCATCGGCGGCCACCGCCATCGCCACCGCGGCCAGCACACCTTCGCTGAGGGACTTGTTGGATGTTGAGCGGGCGATGCGTTCGGCCCGGTCGAGGTCATCGGCGGCCACCGTCACAGCCACCGCGCTGAGCGCTTTGGCCAGGGTGGTGGTCTCCACGGAGAGGAACGCGAACCACCTGTTGTACGGGCGGGCCATCTCGTTGGCGATGTGCTCGGCCCGGTCGGGATGGCCGGCGGCCAACGCCCTCGCCACGGCGCTGAGGGCATCCAGCTTGCGGTACTTGTCGGTGATGGTATTGACGATGCGCTCGGCCCGGTCAGGATCGTCGGCGGCCACCGCCCTCGCCACCGCGGCCAGCACACCTTCGCTGAGGGACTTGTCGGTGATGGTGTCGGCGATGTGCTCGGCCCGGTCGGGATGGCCGGCGGCCAACGCCCTCGCCACGGCGCTGAGGGCATCCAGCTTGCGGTACTTGTCGGTGATGGTGTTGACGATGCGCTCGGCCCGGTCAGGATCGTCGGCGGCCACCGCCCTCGCCACCGCGGCCAGCACACCTTCGCTGGTGTACTTGTCGGTGATGGTGTTGGCGATGCGTTCGGCCCGATCCGGATGGCCGGCGGCCACCGCCCTCGCCACCGCGGCCAGCACGCCATTCCTGGTGTACTTGTCGGTGATGGTGTTGGCGATGTGCTCGGCCCGGTCGGGATGGCTGGCGGCCAACGCCTTCGCCACGGCTCTGAGCGCTTGCCACCTGTAGTCCTCGTTGGCGATGGTGCCCGCTGCCTGCTCCACCTGGTCGATCAGGTGTCCCACGCGCCCGGGGTCGAATGCGTTCGCTGCCAAGGCCACCTGTGCCAGGGCCCGAGTTCTCCACAGTCCATCACCGATCGTGTTGGCGATCCGTTCGGCGTGTGTCAGGCGCTGGGCCACGTCTGTGCCGGCAACGCGTTCAGGTTCCGTGGTGTCAGCCGTCGGTGCGTCGCCCGGCCCATGGCCAGACTGGACGTTGCGGACCAACCCGAGCAGATCGGCGTTGTTCACGCCGCAGCGCTGCGGCAACGGCAGGCCCTCGGCTCGCAGCTGGGTGTGCAGGTGACGGTAGATGTCTCCGAGACTGATCATCGTCCCGGCCGCCGGACTGCCGGCGCTCAACATGGCCAGCAGCCGCTCGGTGAACGCGGTGTGCCGCTCTCCGGGCAGGACCAGCGCCGCTCGATTCGCCGGGGATGAGGTCAGCGTGTAGGCACCGGAGACTTCGATCTCGCCGAGCACCGCCTCGTCGAGCTCGTCATCGCTGGCAAGAGTGTCCCCGATCGCCCGCCCGCTGTAGCAGCTGTCGAGGATCACCACCCGGCTGGTGGCCCTGCTTTGCAGACACGCATCGCGTACCGCCTCAAACGGCACCGCGGTGAATGCCAACTGGTTGTGCCGGGTCGCGGCCAGGCTCAGATACAGTTCCCGGCGCCGCGGGCCGAGCAGCCCGTGTCCGCTGTAGTAGAACAGCAGCAGGTCCTCCGCCTCTTCAGCCGCACGTACCAGCACGTCGCCGACCTGTGCCACACCGGCTGCCGAGGGAACCGCGATGCAGTGGAAGGGGTTGAAGCCGCCGAGCCTTTCGTCGGTGAGTACCTGAGCCAGATCGCTGATGTTGTTGGCGATGGCCGGTACGTTCTCCAGCTGCGGGTCTTCGTAGTAGGCGGGCCCGACCAACACGATCCTCGAACGGGCGGGATCGATCACTCGCTCGGTCATTCGTCCTGCCCGAGGGCCTCTCGCAGCATCGCCTCGACATCGCTCACACGCTTGGCGTCGATTTCCACCGTGCGTCCGTCCGGCCTGCCGGTGACCTTGATCCGCACATCGGAGCGGCGTGGCAGAGCCAGAAACGCTTTGAGCGACGCGACCAGCACGCTCAACATCCCACCGCTGCCGACAGCGACTACCAGAGCGTCGGTCACCGCCCCGAGTTCGCCTGGCCTCGGCGTGGTGTTCTCGCTGACCAGGCCCCTGAGTTCGGGCTCCTGACCGAGCCAGTCGGAAAGCTCCGCAAGTCCTTCGGCCGGGTCGTCGCACTCAACCAGCACCCACATGGCAGGCCTCCCTCGGCGCAACATTTGATGTGTGATCAGTATGGCGTCGTTGTTGGCCGTGAAAGAAGCAGGCACATGCGATTTTCTGCATCCCGTACCAGCCGAGTCGGCGCACTCCCGGTGCGCGCCGCCGCCTGTCACCGGCCACCTCCTCCATGCTGGCCTGCCTCGAAGCCCGTTTCCAGGCCATCCTGGGCAACTTCACCGACAGCGAGGCAGCTGCCGGCCGGGCCGAGAACGCCTTCACCGGCAGCGTCCCCGGCAACGAACTCGGTCCGAGACCGAGCCTCCAGGGGTCGCCGATCAGTTGATCAACTCAGACAAGAGACACGCTGTTGGCGCCGGGCTGTCCTTTGATGTGGTCGACGAACGTACTGCGGGGACGCCAGCAGCACGGGCCCGTCGGGAACCTTCGAGTCGCGCACCTCGGTCCGATCCCCGCTGAACCGGGCAACCTCCACGCAGAAGCTGTCCTCACTGAGGCTGTAGGAGCTCTCGTGCCATGTGGTGATCTGGAGGGGGAAGGGATGCGAAGTCACGACGGTTCCTCCCGGCTCGAACCGGAGCGTGAGGACCAGTCTGCCCAACTCCTGCCCACTGGGCGGGCTGAAGTCGACAAGAGCGATGCAAATCCACTGCTCCCCCTCGCGTCACTGTGCCCGGCACCGGCGACAGCATGAGCCTCCAGCGCTACGGCGATGCTCCCCCGCCCGCCGCGTCCCGGCCGTCCAGGAAGGCGGCGAGGACGTCAGGCGGCAGGGCCTCGGCCTGGGTGGTACCCGACGTGTCCGCGCTGACGCCAGTCGCCGACCATGACAGGGCCAACCACAGCGACTGACTTGATCCACAGGTCTTGACTATTCCTCCGTCGGCGTCGTCGGCACGGTCAGCGTGGACAGCAATGCCAGGTCGGCCTGCTCAAGGCTGTCCAGCAGGGTGATCCGGTCGGCCTTGGCGATCGGCACTGTGGAGGGGACGGCCAGCACCGAGCAGCCGGCCGCGCGCGCGGAGGCGACACCGGTCGGAGTGTCCTCGACGGCCACGCAGGCCGCAGGGTCCAATCCGAGTCGATCGGCGGCGGCCAGGTAGGGGGCGGGGTCGGGCTTGGTGCGCTCGGTGTCCTCGGCGGCGAGAGTGACGGTGAACCGGTGATCGCCGAGGCTGCCGAGGACCAGGTCCACTACGCGGCGGGGGGAGGCCGAGACCAGCGCGGTAGGCACGGCGGCATCGCTCAGCTCGGCGAGCAGCGTCAGTGCGCCGGGGCGGGGGACGACCTCGGCGGCGACCTTGCCGCTGAACGTGTCGCTGAGGATCTCGGCCAAGGCGCTCGCGGTGAAGCTGGTCCGGGTGATGTGGCACAGGTGGGCGGCGGTGTGGTCGACGGCGCGGCCGAGCACCTCGGGCAGGTCCTCCTCGGTGAGGGTGTGGCCGAGGCGGGCGGCGAGATCGGCCGTGGTCCGGAGCCAGAGACGCTCGGTGTCGACCAGCGTGCCGTCCATGTCGAACAGGACAGCGGCGGGGGGTACAGACACGGCGGTCCTACCTTCTTCGGTCGTGGCTTGCTTGATCACTCATAAGGTCGGCGGCTCCGGGGTTCCGTTCCCGGAGAGCCTCGGTCAGTCACTCTTCCGGGGCCTCAGCCGGAGAGTGAGGATCTGGAACGGGCGCAGTGCCAGGTGCACCTTTCGGCCGTCCGCTCGTACGGCGTCCGTGTTCCTGCGGGGGTCCGGTTCGCGCTCCAGCAGATCGGTCTCGACTGCGGAGGCCAGAGGGAATCCGGCGGTCAGGACGGTTCGGGTGCGTCCCCCGTATGCCTCGTAGAGGCGTACGACGACGTCGCCGGAGCGATCGTCGGCGAGTTTGACCACTTCGATGACAACAGTCTCGTTGTCCGCGGTGACGAGCGGCTCGACCTCGGACGAGCCGGGGAGGCTGCGCTCGGGCTGATTGAACGCGTAGCCCTCGCGGACGGCGTCGGCGATGTCGGCGCCGATGACGAACCCGTATCGCAGGTGGTGGTGGCCCTGGTCGGCATCCGGGTCGGGGAAGCGGGGAGCGCGGAGCAGGGAGAGCCGGACGGTGGTGGTGGTGCCGCCGTCTGCGCGGACGTCCCGGGTGACCTCGTGCCCGTAGGTCGAGTCGTTGACCACGGCCGCGCCCCACCCCCGTTCGCCGAGGTGCAGGAAGCGGTGGGCGCAGATCTCGAACTTGGCGGCGTCCCAGCTGGTGTTGGTGTGGGTGGGGCGTCGGACGTGTCCGAAGGGGATCTCCGCGCTGGAGTGGTCGGCCCGCACGTCGAGCGGGAAGGATGCCTTGAGGAGCTTCTCCTTCTCGTGCCAGTCGATCTCGGTGTCGATGTCCAGACGCCGGGAGCCTTCGGACAGGGAGACCAGCTGTTCGATGCGGGAGTCACCGAAGGTCCGCACGATCCGGACACCGCCTTCCCGTGTCCCGACCGAGTCGGCGGCGAGGAGGTTGTGAACGGTGTTGCGGTAGAAAGCGTCGATGTCCCAGGCGTCGTACTCGTTGGGGAAGTCCTGGTGCAGCTGGAGCAGGTTGGCGGCGGCGCCGGGGGCGAGTGCTTCGCGATCGGCCGCGATGTCGTACGCCGAGGTCACCAGGCCCTGGGCATCGATCCGGACGCGGACCAGGCCGTTGTCCAGCACGAAACCGTCCCCGCAGGGGACCGGGGCGACGGGTCGGCCCGGCGGCCGGGTGCGGAGCGTGGCGCCGAGGGCGGGGACACCGGCGCGGGCGAACGGAGCGGCGTTGAAGACCACGGGCAGATCGCCCTCGCCGGCCAGGGCGCGCTGGGCGGCGTCCGTGATCGCGCGCAGCTCGGCGGTGACGGCGGCATAGGTCTGCTCCGCCTCCCGGTGAACCCAGGCGATGGAGGAGCCGGGCAGGATGTCGTGGAACTGGTGCAGCAGGACGGTCTTCCACAGCCGGTCCAGGGCCTGGTACGGGTACGCGAATCCGGTGCGCAAGGCGGCGGTCGCCGACCACAGCTCGGCCTCTCGCAGCAGGTGCTCGCTGCGCCGGTTGCCCTGCTTGGTCCTCAGCTGGCTGGTCAGTGTGCCGCGGTGGAACTCCAGGTACAGCTCCCCCTGCCACACCGGCGCGTCGGGGTAATCGGCGTGTGCCCGCTCGAAGAAGTCCGCGGGGCGCTCGATGACGACCCTGGCCGAGCCCTCCAGGTCGACGAGACGCTCGGCCCGGGCCAGCATCTCCCGGGTGGGGCCGCCGCCGCCGTCTCCGTAGCCGAACGGGAGCAGCGAGCTGTTGGCCGCCTCCTTGTCCTGGAAGTTGCCGACGGCATGGGCGAGTTCGGCGCCGGTGATCTCGGCGTTGTAGGTGTCGACCGGCGGGAAGTGGCTGAAGATCCTGGTGCCGTCGATGCCCTCCCACCAGAAGGTGTGGTGCGGGAACTTGTTGGTGGTGTTCCAGGAGATCTTCTGGGTGAGGAACCACCGGATTCCCGCCAGTTTCATCAGCTGCGGCATGGCCGCGTTGTACCCGAAGGTGTCGGGCAGCCACATCTCCTCGGTCTCGACGCCGAACTCGTCGAGGTAGAAGCGCTTCCCATGGATCAGCTGCCGGACGAGGGCCTCACCGCCGGTGATGTTGGTGTCGGGTTCCACCCACAGGCTGCCGACAGGCAGGAACTGCCCCTTCTCCGCCTTCTCCTGGACCCGGCCGTAGACCTCGGGGTGGTGTTCCTTGAGCCAGGCCAGCTGCTGGGCCTGGGACATGGCGAACAGGAAGCCCGGGTGTTCGTCCATGAGGTGGGTGACATTGGAGAGTGTCCTGGCGACCTTGCGGACGGTCTCGCGCAGCGGCCACAGCCAGGCGGTGTCGATGTGGGCGTGTCCGATGGCGGACATGCGGTGGGCGCTGGCGGCCGCGGGAGCGGCGAACGCCGGGCGCAGCACCTCGCGGGCGGCGGTGGCGCTGGACGCGATGTCCTGCAGGTCGACCGCGTCCAGGGCCCGCTCGATGGTGTGCAGGAGCTGCCAGCGGCGCGGGTCGGCCTCGGGCAGTTCGCGCATGAGCTCCCCGAGGACGTCCAGGTCCTGGGCGAGTTCCCATACCTGTGCGTCGAAGACCGCCAGCTCCAGTCGGAGCAGCTGGTACAGGGGCGCGCCCTCGGAGCCGGTTCCTGTCATCCAGGAGGGCTGGTCCCCGGTCCGGGACGGGATGTGGTCATCGTTCAGGTTGGGGTTGGCGGCGGCCTCGACGTAGTAGGTGAACTCCTCGCCGCCGACCGCCGGGTCGGCGACCGGGATGTAGGCGTTGCGGGGGTTGAGGGCCTTTACCACGCTGCCGTCCGCCCGGTGGACCAGGCCCTCGGCGGAGAAGCCTGCGCCGGTGACGTTGAAGCCGAGGTCGATGACCGCCTCGACCGACAGGCCGGCCCACTCCTGCGGAACTCTGCCGCTGATCCTGAACCAGCTCGTGGACCAGGGCGGCCCCCACCGGTGCCCGAGCGTCACGGGTTCGTACGGTGCTGCCAGGCCGTCGGCCACGGGGACCGGCTCGCCCTGCACGCTCCAGATCGCGATCTCGACCGGGGCGGTAAGGGCGTGGACCGCAGGCCGGATGCGCTGGTTCAGCACCCGGTCGAGCCGCTGCTCGGTGAGGCGTCGCTTGCTGTGCATGGAATCCTCTGTCGTCGGTGGAGGGCGGTGGTCTGTTGCGGTCGGCTCGCCGGCAGGAGCGGTGTGGGCACAGGGGCGTCAGACCGTCCACCACACGTGGCGTTCGCGTCCAGCTCGAAGCTCGCGCCGTGGGAGCCGTTGGTGGGGCAGACCGGGGAGCCGGCGGGGCAGCAGACGCCCGGGGCGGGGATGCGTACCGCCTCATCGGTGGTGTTCATCGTGCGGACGAAGCCCTGGCGGCGGAGGACGCGTACGCCCGCAGGGCGTGTCGGTCCATTCCGACGGCGTCCCCCGCGCCGAGCCCCGGGTGCGCCCGCCGTACCGCGAGAGCGCTGCGGTACGGCTCAGGCGGTCGAGTCCGGGTCGCCGGTCCGGGCTTCGACGCTGAGGGCTCCCCCGCCCCCGGGCTGCGGCGGCGAACTGCCGCCCGTACCGAAACCGCACGAGGAGACCTGCGTCCGGCCGGAACCCACCGGGATGGGGCGCGTGGAGGTTCCATGGGTCGTAGGTCTCCTCGTGTTCAGTCCCATCGGACGCGCTTTGCGAAGCCGGTCGGCCCACTGTTCCGGATGGATCCGGAAGCTGTGCAGCCCGCCGGAGATGATCCGCAGCGGTCGGTCATCGAGACGGAAGCCGTCCGCGGCGACCTCGACTCGTGGCATGGCCGTGGTCTCCTCGATGATGGAACTGATGGGGATGGGTCAGCTCAGCGGACGGCAGAGCAGTGCGTCGGGGACTCCGCCGTGGTTCCACTTCCAGGTGAAGGCGACGCCGGCGACGTACTCGTTGTCGGCGCACTGACCCTTGTAGTAGCCGGGAGCCCAGTCGCTTTCGACCGAGCCGCCGGTCGCCGGGCGGTTGTTGCCCTGGTCGAACCAGACGTTGCGGCCGTTCAGCGGCAGCGGTGCGGCGGACGGCGCGCAGAGCAGGCCGGCCATGGAGTTGCCGTTGACGCTGTAGCCGACGGCGAAGGTGTTGTCGGGGCACTGGAGTTTGTTGTAGCCCGAGGCCCAGTCGCCGTGGGTGACGTAGCGCTCGTCATGGACGGCCACCCAGTCGCCGGATCCCTTGGCGGGCTGGTTCGCGTCGGTGCACAGGCCGCGCTTGTCGCTGCGCCCGAGGCCGGTCAGACGCTGGCTGTCGGGGCAGTTGCCCTTGCGGTAGCCGGGGCTCCAGTCGCCCTGGGCGAGCATGCGGGAGGAGACGTTGTGGTCGCGGAAGTCGAGGTCGAGCATGTTCCAGTGGTTGACCTGTGCGACCGGGCCGGTCTTTCCCGGGGCGTTGACCAGTTTGTTCCAGTCGGCGGTCCGCCAGTCACCTGAGTCGCTGAGGCTCTGCCGTTTGCCGGCGGCGTCGTAGGAGATCAGGGCCCAGGTGTCCTGCGGCGCACCATTGGCACCGGTCCATCCGACCAGCGGCCAGATGGCGAAGTCGGTGTCGTTCTCGACCAGGATGTCGGTGAAGTTGCCGAACCAGGTCTTCTCCTTCGTGTCCTGCGACCCCCGGCCGCCGGCACCGAACTCGCTGATCCAGACGGGGGCGGTGAAGTGCTGGCCGGACTGGGTGACGAACAGGGCCTCGTCGTGTACCAGTTGCTTCAGCTTTTCGAGCGGGAAGTCCTCGTACGGCCAGTCGTTGGTGTGCCCCGGTCCGCTGTCGGCACCCGTGTAGTTCGGGCCGGTGTAGCCGTAGAAGTGCGCGGCGTAGACCAGCTTGCCCGAGGTGATCAGGGTGTTGGAGAGTTCACGGACCGGCGTCAGCATCGGCCTGCCGTAGTCCAGTCCGTCCAGCGGGATGCCGTACCAGTTGATGCCCTCCATGATGACCAGCATGTCGGGGTCGGCCTGCAGGATGCGGGTGCCCGCCAGCTCGAAGGCCGCGTAGGTGTCGTGGTCGTCACCCCAGCCCCAGTTCGGGTCGTCCCAGGTGTCGCGGCGGATCTCGTTGCGCAGGTCGGCGCCGACGACACGCTTGTTCGCCTTGTAGCGGTTGACCAGGAAGAGCCAGTCGTCCTGCCACTGCTGGGCGGACTGGCCGCTGTTCCAGCGTTCGTTTCCGTCCAGGCCGCAGCAGAAGCGGTAGGAGGTGGTGTGGTTGTTGAGGATGACCGCGAACCCCTCGGCGGTCAGGGCCGCCACCACCGCGTCGAACACCTGCAGCGGGGTCTTGCCCTTCAGCTGCGGGTTGGCCGCGACCGCGGAGTCCGGTACCACCGTGGTGTCGCGCATCATCGCGTTGGCGAACGGCAGCCGGATGCTGTTCAGACCGAGCTCGTGGAAGTCGGCCATGATCTGTGTCATCGGCGCACGGTCCAGGCCCAACGGAAGGTTGTGCGACATCTGGTCCGCTTGGTGGTTCGCGGGGTCGTTGACGTCGCCGCTGCCTTCCCAGGTGCCCTGGGCACCGGCCCAGTTGCCGGCCTTCAGCTTGAAGCGGTTGCCGTTGGCATCGACGATGTACCGCCCGCGGGTACTCAGCGGCGCCGTCCAGGAGGCTGCCAACTGCGGTCCGGTCATGGGAGCGGCGGTGTCGGTGGCGCTGGGGGGCGCTGCGACGGAGCCGGTGGTTCCCGCGAGGACGAGGGTGACCGCGGCAGCCGTGGCGGGCAGGATTCGGGAGAAGAATCTCCTGACGGCGGGAGCCGACCTGTCGGATCTCATGATTGTCCCCTCCAAGGGTGGGGTGGGTTGTGGGGGTTGGATCTTCAGGTGGTGCGGCCCGGACCGGTGGTCCGGAGTCAGGTGCGGCTCAGCCCTTGAGGCCGCTGGTGGCGATGCCTTCGACGATGTAGCGCTGGGCGACCAGGAACATGGCCACCAGTGGGGCGATGGTCACGACGGCTCCGGCGAACAGGCCGGGCAGGTTGATGTTCTGTGAGGTGAGGAACGTCGACAGGGCGATCTGGGCCGTCCACGCGGACGGGTCCTGGCCGATGACCAGCGGCCACAGGAATGCGTTCCAGCTGTCGATGAAGGCGAGCGCGCCGAGCGAGGCGAGCATCGCTCCGGACGACGGCAACGCGATCCGGCGGTAGAGGCCGAGCCAGCCGAGCCCGTCCAGGCGTCCGGCCTCCTCGATCTCGCTGGGGAACTGGAGGTAGAAGTTACGGAAGAGGAGAACGGCGAAGGGGTTGAACAGCCCGGGTGCGATGATTCCCCACAACGTGTTGACTCCGCCCATGGAGCCCACGACGACGAAGGTGGGAACGAACGTCGCCGAGCCGGGGATCATCAGCGTGGCCACGACCAGGGCGAGCAAGACGCCGCGTCCGGGTACCGGGATGCGCGCGAGGGCGTATCCGGCGGCCGAGGCGAGGAGCGTCGACACCGGGGCGGTGATCGCGGCGATCAGCAACGAGTTGCCGAGGGCCTGGCCCAGGTTCAGGGTGGGGTCGCTGAAGAGCGCGCTGAAGTTCTCCCAGTGCATCGTCGACGGCCACCAGGTCCAGTCCGGTGACGTCAGGCCCTGCGTGTCCATCAGCGCGTTGCGCAGCATCAGGTAGAAGGGCGCCAGGAACACCACCGTCAGCAGGCCCGCCAGCAGGCCGCGCACGGACCGGCGTACTACCCGAGGCAGTTGTCGTGTTGTTGTCATGCTGCTCACTGCTCCCCCTTGCCGAAGCCGGTGAGCCGCCCCTGGATCAGGGTCACACCGACGATGAGGGCGGTGAGTACGAAGGCTCCGGCCGATCCGAGGCCGTAGTTCTGGGAGCCCATCGCGGTGTCGTAGAGGTAGCCCAGGGGGGTTCGGATCGGGGCCGCGGCCGATCCGGACAGCCCGCTGTTGAACAGGTTGTAGAACTCGTCGAACGCCTGGAAGGCGGCGATGAACTGCAGCATCAGAACAGCCACCGAGGTGTTGCGCAGCATCGGCAGGGTGATCCTGCGCAGCAGACGCAGGCCGGTGGCGCCGTCGAGGGCGGCGGCCTCGTACATCTCCTTGGGGATGGCCTGGAGCCCGGCGAGGAAGAGCACCATGTAGAAGCCGACCTGGAGCCAGAGGCGGAGGCTGATGAGGACGACCCAGTACAGCGGCGGCGAGGTGGTCTGCAGCCACGGGACGGCATCCATGCCGAACCATCCGCCGATCGTGTTGGCGATGCCGCTCGGCAGCCCGTTGAACAAGCTCATCTTCCACAGCAGGGAGGCTGCGACGTAGGAGACGGCGGCCGGGATCAGGAAGGCGGTGCGCAGCACGGCCCGGCCGCGCCGGATCCGGTGCACCAGCAGTGCCAGCCACAGCGAGGCGGCGAACGTCACCGGCACGATGAACACCGTGAACAGCAGGATCTGGCCGAGCGACTTGCGGAACACCGCATCGGAGAGCAGCGCCTGGTAGTTGTCCAGGCCGACCCAGTGCCCCAGGGCGATACTGCCGCGGGCCTCACTGAGGCTGAGCAGGAAACTCCAGCCGATGGCTACGTACTTGAAGACGCCCAGGCCGATCAGCAGGGGCCCGGCGAGCAGTGCGAACGCTCCCCAGGCACGCCGGTCCGGGCGGGAACGGCGGACGAGGGCGGTGCCCCGCGGCTTGGCCTCGGGGCACCCGACACGCTCGTGGTGAAGCGTGGGTGGAGGTGCGGACTTCATCATGCGCGCTGCTTGTCGATCTCGCCCTGGGCCTTCTTGGCCGCGTCGGCCAGGAGCCGCTCCGCATCGCCCTTCCCGCTGACGATCTTCGCCGCGGCTGCGGTGAAGAGGGAACTCACAGCAGTGTTCCAGGTGCTGGGGTTGTTCCTGCCGTACTTGGCGGCCAGCTCGACGGTCTCCTTGGCGGGCCCCTGGGTGAGCTTTTCGGCGGTGGCGGCGACGGAGGTGCGCGGCGGGATGTGGAGGCCGTAGCTCTGCGACCAGTCCGCCTGGAGGTCGGTCTGCTGGATCCAGAGCCACTGGACGAACTTCTTGGCCGCCTCCACGTTCTTGCCCTTGGCGTTGACGCAGGTGCTCCAGCCGCCGACGCGCACCACGGGCTTGCCGCCGGGCTTGAAGGCGGGCCACGGCAGGACGCCGAAGTCGTCGCCGAGCGCGGTCTTGATGGCGGGCATCGACCAGAGGCCGCCCCACTGCATCGGGACGGCGTTCTGGGTGAGGGCGGCGGGATCCCACCAGTCGGTCGTGAAGCCGAGCAGCAGGGACCGGTCGTCGTGAAGGCGCTTGAGCCCGGCCACGGCCTCGGCGGCCTGGGGGGATCCGAAGCCGGCCTTGCCGTCCTCGGTGACGAGATCGCCGCCGTTGGAGAACACGGACAGGATGGCGCTGTCGCCCAGGCCGTCCTGGCCGACGAACAGCCCCTTGGTCTTCTTGGAGCTCAGGGCCTTGGCCGCGTCGGCGAGCGCGTCGAAGCTGTCGGGCGGGGTGATGCCGGCCTTGGAAAGCACGCTCTTGCGGAAGTAGAGCATCATGACGTCGTCGAGCGTCTTGACGCCGTAGAGCTTGCCGTCGACGGTCACCATCTCGCGGGCGCCCGGGTTGAAGTCGGACTTGGCGCTGCCGTAGATGTCGTCCAGTGGGGCTATCTGGCCCTGCCGGGCGAAGCTCTCGCTGAAGTCGCCTATCTCGAAGACGTCCGGGGCAGCGTCGGTGAGCAGGGTCGCGTAGAGCTTGCCGGAGTAGTCGCCGGGGGTCCAGGTGACCTTGACCGCGATGTCTGGGTTTGCCTTGGTGAACGCGGTGGCATAGCGGGTCAGGGCCTGCTGGGTGCCGGCCTCGCCGTAGGCGTGGGACCAGACGTTCAGGGTGGTCTTCGCCCCGGCGGAGCCACCGCCGGCCGGGTCGGTACTGCAGCCGACCGCCGCTCCCGCGACGAACAGGATGGATCCGCCGAGGAAGCCTCTGCGGCTAAGCTTGGAGCTCCGTGCGCTCACTTCGCGTCCTTCAGATTCAGAGGGTTGGGTGTACGTGTTGTTGCCCGGCGCAGCCGGTGTCCGGCATTCACAGTTGGCAGACGGTGATGGACATCGGTTGCGCCGGAAGCATGGGCCGGCGAACAGGATGGTGACGCTCGCTCAGGGGAAGAGGGCCTGGATGCCGACGACGGCGGCGCCGCGGGCCCACTCCTCCCAGGGGAGCGGACGCAGGGTCAGCGGGCATTTCGCCGCCGCTTTGAAGCAGTGCGCTTCATAGGCGTCCCGGATGTGCATTCCGAAAAGGTCGTAGGTGTCGAGCCCTTCGCCTGTGACGACGACGCGCTCGGGACCTACGAGGTTCACAAGGGTGGCAATGCCGACGCCGATGGCATGGCCCGCCCTCGCGAAGGCGCTCCGCGCGGCGGGGTCTCCACCGCGGGCGATCTCGACGGCGCCGTCGAAGTCCAGGTCCGGATCGTCGGTGGCGCGGCGGATGGCGGCCAGGACGGCATCGCTGGAGGCGATGGCCTCGACGCAGCCGGTCTGGCCGCAGTGGCATCGTGGCCCTGTCGGGTCGATGCTGATGTGTCCCATCTCTCCGGCGACGCCGTACGCGCCGGCGACCAGCTCACCATTGATGACGATCCCGGAACCGATCCCCGCTCCGATGGTGACCAGCGCGAAGTACTCGGTGCCGATGCCCTCGCCGAACCAGTGCTCGGCGGCGGTGATGGCCTTGACGTCGTTCTCCACGGTGACGGTCAGGCCGGTCGCCGCAGCGACGGTCTCGGCCAGCGGCACGTCGCGCCAGTTGGGGAGCACGGAGTAGCGGACACGCCCGCAGGGGCGGTCCACGTCGCCGGAGACCGCGATGCCCAGGTGCCGGGTGCGGGCCCGGTACTCGGGTTTCGCGTCGAGGAGTTCGGCGACGAGTTCGGCCAGCAGCCCGCACACGGCGGCCGGGTCGCGGTCGCCCAACGGTCGGCTGGCGGTGGTGCGCATGTTGGCCCGCAGGTCGCAGACCGCACCGAAGAGGGTGTCAGCACTGATCTTCACACCTACGACGAACTCCCGGTCGGGAGTGACGGCCAGCGGATTCACGGGGCGTCCGGCCCCTGGAGCGGTGCGCTCCGGGGGAAGTTCGTGCAGGTAGCCGTCGTCGATGAGTGGTCGCGCGGCCTTGGTCACAGCGGTCGAGGACAGACCCGTCCGGCGGGCCAGCTCCACCCGGCTGAGCGGGCTTTCGGCCAACAGCAGGGCAAGGATGGCGGTTTCGGCCGGCGCGGTGACCAGTGGCTGCGAGTGGTTTGGAAACACGGCGGCAACCTACCGGTAAATAAATAACTTCGTCCAGTATTGATTTTCTCGTTCGAGCGGTCCTACGCTCTGGCCCAACTCCGGTCACTGCACGCGCCGTTCGGCGCTTCCGTCCAACCGGACCTCACCGATGCTCGACACCCCTCGGGACCTCCTGTGCCTCCCACGCCCTCATCCGTTTCCTTCGACCCCACCCTCGGGCTGGCGGTCCTGCGGACCCCGAACAGCGTCTACGCCGTACGCATCGGCGCCGACGGCAGCCCCCGGCATCTGCACTGGGGGGAAGTGCTCGACACCGACGCCCTCTGTGGACTGCCCGCGGCCACGTCACCTGCCGCGAGCAGCTTCGAGTCAGACCCCGCCCCGGACGAATTGGCCCCGCAGACCGGTGCGCGGTTCGGGCCGGCCGGCCTCCAGGTGCGGTTCGCCGACGGCACTCGCGGCGCCCAGTGGTCCTTCACCGGGCACACGGTCCGGGACGGGGAGCTTCGCCTGCAACTGGCCGACCGCCATTACCCGCTGGCCGCTGAACTGGGCTACCGCGTCCGCCCCGGCAGTGACGTCATCGAGCGCTGGGTGGAACTCACCCACACCGGAGCCGACGATTCGGGCCACATCACCGTCGACCGGCTGGACTCGGCCTCCTGGACGGTACCGGCACTGCCCGACTACCGGCTCAACCACCTCGTGGGCGGCTGGAACAGTGAGTTCCAGCTGCAGCGCGACCGGCTCCCGGTCGCCGAGACCGTGCTCACCAGCCGCCGCGGCGTCACCAGCCACCACTCCAGCCCCTGGCTCGCCCTCGACGACGGCACCGCCGACGAGGAGCACGGCGAGGTCTGGGGCACCGCCCTGGCCTGGAGCGGAAGCTGGCGCATCACCGTGCACCGCGACCCGGTCGGCCGGACCACCTGGACCGGCGGCTTCGGCCACGAGGGACTCAGCTGGACCCTCCAGCCCGGTCAGAGCCTGCGCACACCCGTCTTTGCCGGCCTCTACACCACCGGCGGCTTCGGCGCCGCCAGCCGCGCCTGGCACACCCACATCCGTACCAGCGTCCTGCCCGCCCCCGACCGGGACCGGCCCGTCGTCTACAACTCGTGGGAAGCCACCGGCTTCGACGTCGGCCAACCCGGCCAGCTACGCCTGGCCCGGCTGGCCGCACGTCTGGGCGCCGAACTCTTCGTGCTGGACGACGGATGGTTCGGCGGCCGTACCAGCGACCGGGCGGGTCTCGGCGACTGGACACCCCGGCCCGACGCGTTCCCCGACGGGCTGCGCCCACTGGCCGACGAAGTGCACCGCCTGGGCATGGACTTCGGACTGTGGGTGGAGCCGGAAATGGTCAACCGCGACAGCGACCTCTACCGTGCCCATCCCGACTGGGTCATCCACGCAGCGACTCGGGACGCCACCGAGCTTCGCAACCAGCTCATGCTGAACTTCGCCCGTCCTGACGTCGAAGCCTGGGCCCACCGGACCCTGGACCAGCTGGTGCGCGACCACGACATCGACTGGCTCAAGTGGGATGCCAACCGGGCCGTCACCGAGGCCGGTTGGGCCGGCCACCCGGACCCCGACCGGCTGTGGATCGACCACACCCATGCCGTCCACCGCGTCATGGACCGTCTCCGCGCCGACCACCCCGGCCTTCGCATCGAGGCCTGCGCGGGCGGCGGCGGGCGGGCCGACCTCGGCATCCTGGCCCGCACCGACCAGGCCTGGACTTCCGACAACACCGACCCCGTCGACCGGATCAGCATCCAGCACGGCTTCAGCCAGCTCTTCCCCGCCCAGGCCATGGCCGCCTGGGTGACCGACAACCCCAACGTCACCACCGGCCGTACCACCCCTCTCCGGTTCCGCTTCCATGTCGCCATGGCCGGAGCTCTCGGCCTCGGCGGAGACCTCACCTCCTGGTCCGAGGAGGAGATCGACGAGGCCACCGCGCTCGTCGTCCGCTACAAGCAGATCCGCCCCCTGGTCCAGCACGGCCGCCAGCACCGCCTCCACGGCACGGCCGGAGTGACAGCCGTGCACTACGCGTCCCAGGACGACACCGAACATGCCGTCCTTGCCTGGCGCCCCACCACTCGCTTCGGCCACCAGCCCCCCGCGCTCGCCCTGCCGGCCCTCGACCCCGCGGCCCGCTATCTCGACATCGACGAGGGCATCGTGCACAGCGGTGCCGTCCTGACCCGGCTGGGCATCGGCCTGCGGCTGCCCGCCGGCGACTACGCCAGCCGCTTGATCCGGCTGCGCCGCACCGTCTGACCCCCGCCCCTTCTCTGCCCGATTCCACGAAGGAACCGTGAACATGCCCACACCCCGCGTCCTGGTCGTCGGAATCGACGGCGTCCGCCTCGATCTGCTGCCGATGCTGGAAACGCCCAACCTCGACGAACTCGCAAACACCGGCGTCCTCGCGCCTGTCCACATCGACGACAGCACACCGACCATGTCGGGCCCCTGCTGGACCACCATCGTCACCGGCGTCGGCGTGGCCAAGCACGGAGTCTGGGGAAACAACTTCTCCGGAAACCGGCTCGGGGTGTTCCCCGACTTCACCACCCGCCTGGCCGCCGAGCAGGGGCGGCGAACCTTCGCGGCCGGCGGTTGGGAACCCCTGTTCCTGGCCCGGCAGGGCGGCCCCGTCTTCGCAGCCCCGAGCAGACTCGCCTACATCGCCCCGCGCGAGGACACCCCGCAGGGCTGGGAGGAGTGCGACCAGAGCGTGACCGATGAAGCCGTGAGGGTTCTCAGCTCCGGCGAAGACCTGGACGCCTCCTTCGTCTATCTCGGCGCCGTCGACGAGACCGCCCACTTCCTCGGCTGCGGCCCCGAGTACCGGCACGCGATCGAGACAGCCGACCGACGACTCGGACAGCTCCTCACCGCCGTACGCGAACGTCCCGAAGCCCGGTCCGAGGAGTGGACCGTCATCGCGGTGACCGACCACGGCCACCGCGACGAAGGCGGCCACGGCGGGCGCAGTACGTCGGAGCGCACCGCCTGGATCGCCGCGAACGGCCCCGGCATCGCCCCCTCCACCGCACCGGACAGCCTCCGCCACGCCGATGTCGCCGCCCACGTCTACGCCGCTCTGGGTATCGCGCCCGACCCGCACTGGACGCTCGACGGACGGCCCTTCCACTCCCTCACACCACAGACCGCCTGACGCCGACAGGAAATCGCCGGTCGGAGACCGCAAGGCACGGCGGCCAACCACAAGGACTCCCCGCTCACGTCCCGCAGAGAGGTCCCCTCCGTGGATACCACGTCCCTCGGCTCCATCGGCTTGGCCGCCTTCCTCTCCAAGCGCCTGACCGGGCTCTCCGTCACCTACCCGACAGCCGCGCCGGACGCACACCCGCTCGCGGGAACCCGCGCCCCCGACCTGAGCTTCGAAGGATCCCCGGCCGGCCTGTTCGGCCGGCTCCACGCGGACGCCTGCCTGCTGCTCGACCTCACCGGCGAGGCCGGCGGCGCGCTCTTCCCCCCCTCACGCAGGAGGGCCTGACGGTGCACCGCGCCGCGCTCGCGGCACCGCCCCCGGCCTGGGCGAAGGTGCGCGCCGCACTTGTACGTCCCGACGGCCACATCGCCTGGGCGACGGAGAGCACCGACGACGCGACCCTGACAGCCGCGGCCGGCACGGCCCTGGCGATCACACACCGCACATGACCGGCCGCCGCGCCGACGCGGGCGCGGCGCACGCTCCACACAGAAGCGGAACGCTCCGCAGAGCAGCCGGACCACTCCGGCGCGGACGGAGCCCGTGGCCCGCTCCACCGGTGCTCATCCACCCACGGCGGCCCCGGCGGCGGGCCCGTCATGCGTCGGCCGGTCGGACAGCTCCGTCCACAGGTCGAGAAAGGCCCGCAGCGGCGCGCTCGGCCGGGTGCCCGGTCGCCAGACGAACACCTTCCGCAACCGGATGTCCGGCTCCAGCGTCACGACGACGAACCGCGGGTCAGCGGAAAGTACCGGACTCGCATGGGAGGTCAGGGCGATCCCGATCCGCTCCGCGACCAACGCGACCTGGAGAGCAACGTCGTTCGTCGCATAGGCGATGTCCAGCCGCAGCCCCTTCGCGGCGAATGCCTCACGGACGAACGCATGCACCCCGCTGTCGGGGCCGTAGCTGATGACCGGGCTCCGAACCACCTCGTCAAGAGGCATCGGCCGGTTCGCGGCCCGGCTTCCGGCGGGGAGCACCGCGACGATCCGGTCCTCCAGAAGCACCCGCGACGCGACGGCGGCGAGCGCGCCCTCAGGCGGCCCCGCGACCACGGCCGCGTCGATCTCCCCATTACGGACCTTCGCCAGCAGAGACGGGCTCGACGCCCCGGTGAGACTCACCGCGACCCCCGGGTACCGGCGGTGATACTCCCCCAGCAGCCGGGGGATACGGGTGCCTTCCAGGCCGCCGACGGTGCCCAGCGCGAACGAGCCGCCGAGCAGACCGGAACGGTCGGCGAACTCCAGGACGGCCGCCGCGGCGGCCGCCAGGCAGGCGCGGGCGTGCGGCAGCAGGGCGGCGCCGCCGGAGGTGAGGACCACCTGTCGGGGCAGCCGTTCGAACAGTGCCTCTCCCAGCTCCTTCTCCAGGGCCTGGATCTGCTGGCTGATCGCGGGCTGAACGACATGGCAGCGGGCCGCCGCCTTGGTGAACGACCGCTCCTCCGCCACCGCGATGAAGTACTCAAGCGTCCGGAGCTCCATGGCCGACAAACTATCAACTCCTGTGCTGACAGCCCGGGTTGTTGCCGCAGGTCCAAGGGCTGTCCCGTGCGGCGGGCCCGGTGCGATCAGTTGCCGTGACGGCGTCCATCACCGCTGTGTATTGGACATACGCAGCGGGTACCCCGAGGCTGGTGGCCGAGCGTCGGCCGGCCCGGTGGCCCAGGCGAAGGGCAGGGACAGACCGATGAGAGTGACCGTCGTCGGCGGAGGCATCGCCGGGCTGACCTGCGCGCTGAGCCTGCACGCCGCCGGTTTCGAGCCACAGGTGCACGAAGCGGCGCGCGCGGTCGAGGCGGTCGGTGTGGGGATCAACCTGTTGCCGCACGCTGTCCGGGAGCTGTCCGAACTCGGGCTGGCCGGTGAGCTGGAATCCGTAGCGCTGTCGCCTCGTCGGCTGAGCTACCGCGACCGGTCGGGCGAAGTGGTCTGGGAGGAGCCGCTGGGACTCGCGGCCGGATACCGCTGGCCGCAGCATTCCGTCCACCGGGGGCGTCTGCAGATGCTGCTGCTCGCGGCGGTGCGCGAGCGGCTGGGGCCGGACGCGGTCCGTACCGGCCTGCTGTTCCAGCGATTCGAGCAGACCGCGGGTGACGTCCGCGCCCACTTCATCGACCGGTCGAGCGGATCGCCCTGGGCCGCTGACGCCGACGTGCTGGTGGGGGCCGACGGCATCGGCTCCGCGGTCCGCGCCCAGCTCCACCCGGCCGAGAGCGCCCCGCAGTGGAACGGCGTCCACATGTGGCGCGGTGTCGCGCGCCACCCGCACGTCCTCGACGGCCGTTCGATCGTCGTTGCCGGGGGCGCCCCCGGCAACAAGTTCGTCGCCTACCCCATCGAGAACCCCGCGGACGCGGACGGCGAAGCCCTGGTGAACTGGGTGCTGGAGGTCCGGCACGGGGCGTCCGCCCCGCCTCCGGACGGCCCCGGCCGTCGCATCACGGCGGCACAGGCGCGCGCCGGGCTGTCGTCCTGGAACCTGCCGTGGATCGACCTCCCGATGCTCGCCGAGCGCTCCTCAGCGATCTACGAGTACCCGATGCTCGACCGCGACCCGTTGCCGCGCTGGAGCTTCGGGCGGGTCACCCTGCTCGGCGATGCCGCACACCCGATGTTCCCCATGGGAATGAACGGGGGTTCGCAGTCCGTCGTCGACGCCCGTGTACTGGCCTGGTGCCTGGCCCGGGGGAATGACCCCGCCGCTGCGCTGCGCCGCTACGACCGGATGCGCCGGCCGGCCGTCAACGCTGTTGTGCTGGCCAACCGGGCCCTGGGACCGGAAGAGATCATCGCGCGAGCCGCGGACCACGGCGGGGCGCTGCCCGCCGGGCAGGCCGAGAAGATCGCGGACCACTACAGACGGCTGACCCGGGCCACTGTGGGCCAGGTCAACACCCATGCGTCCTGGACGGTCCCACTGTCTGCCGCAGACCCGGCACGCTGAGGACCGGAAACCCGGCGCCGAGGACCGGCCATCCACCGTCCGCCGCCCAGGAGCGGCCGACGGCCTCGCGAGGAATGCCCGCGGCGAATACGTCGCGACCGCCACCGCCCTCTGTCGAGCAGAAGACACGGCCACACAGTTCCGCGTGCCGCCCTGTGTGCTCTTCGTCCCCTCGCACGGCCTGTACGGAAAGACGCCGGGCAGGCACCGCGCCTGTCCCCCAAGAACCGGAGACCCCGTTGTCAGGTCGTGTGCAGTAGTTCGTGCAGCCCGGCGGTGTCGATGACGTGTGCGCGGGTCGGGAACACCTTGTGGACCAGGACCTGGTGGATTTCGGGGTCGCGGTCGGCGACTCCGTCGGACAGGACGTAGACGAGGTAGTCGCGGTCGGCGACATCGATGAGGGTCGACAGGACGACGCCGCTGGTGCTGATTCCGGTGAGGATCAGGGTGTCGATGCCCCTGCCGGCCAGTTGTTCGTGCAGGTCCGTGGTCGAGGTGGCGCCGTAGCGGATCTTGCGGACGATGATGTCGCCGTCCTGCGGGGCGATGTCCTCGTGTATCTGCGTAGCGTCGTGTTCGTGGTGCATGGCCTTCGCGGCCGCGACCGCGCTGAAGGACTTGTTGCGGTCGGGAACGGCCTCCCAGTCGTCCGGCGTGAAGGCGACGCGGACATGGCCGATGGTGCCGCCGGCGGCACGGACGGCGGCGATTGCGTCCTTCACCCGCGCGAGAAGCACGTCGGGTCGGGGTGCGAGCGGGACGATGCCGTTCTGGAAGTCCATGGCCAGCAGCGCGGTCCGCTCGGGTACGAGGGCGGGGGTGGTGGGGGTGGTCATGCGGTGTCTCTCCTTGAGGGATGGTGCGGTGGGGTTCAGGGGGCCGTACTGCGGTGGCGCATCAGACCGCGGTCCAGGACGGTCAGCAGCAGGACCGCGAGCCCCGCCGCGACGAGCACGATGCCGAGGCTGTGCAGACCGTGGTCGTCGGCGCCGTCGCGGAAGACGATGCCGCCGATCACGGACGAGGTGATGGTGCCGAGGTAGCCGAAGGTCCGGAACAGGCCGGAGGCCGTGCCGATCCGGTCGGCCGGTGCCGCCTGGTAGAGGGCGGTCTGATTGCCGACGGTGGTCGTGGCGGTCGCGACTCCGAAGACCAGCGAGACGAGCACGAGTGCGATCACCGGGCTGCCGGAGTCGAGGAGCATGATGCCGATCGAACCGAGCAGCATGCTCAGCGCGGAAGCGATCACCGGGCCGCGTACGAGGTTGCGCCTTGCCAGGGGCCGGGAGAGCAGTGCGGAGACGGCACCCATCGGCAGAAGCATCAGGCCGGTCCGAACCGTGGAAAGACCGTAGGCGGCCTCCATCCACTGGGTCAGGCCGAACATCACCGAGTAGACGCCGAGCAAAGTCAGCGCCTGACGCAGATAGGTGCGGGTCAGAGCGCCGTTCGAGGCCAGGCCGCGCAGGTCGAAGAATGGCTCGCTCCGGCGCAGCTCCCACCAGACGGTCGGGGCCGAGGCCGCAACGAAGACGGCAAGGGCGGTCCACCTGATGTGGGGCAGAGCCGTGAGAAGAACGACCAGGGAAGTCATCGAGCTCGCGAAGCCTATGATGCCGAGCAGGTCGATCCTCGCCGCGATCCGGCGGAACGCTCTGTCCGTGGAATCGAGCGGCGGATCCTTGGGCAGCCGTAGGGCCATCAGCAGCGCGATCGCCGTGATCGGGATGTTGATGAGGAAGGCCCAGCGCCAGCCCGCCGCTCCCACCAGGAGACCGCCGATGGGCGGGCCGATTGCGGCGGTGGCCATACCTGCGACGGCGAGTCCGCCGAGCACTCCGCCCGGTGGTCCGTCCAGTCCGGCCTGCTCGGCGCGGCGTCGGATCATGACCATGGCGCAGGGGAAACCCGCCGAGGTGCCGAGCCCGATGAGGACCCGAGCGACGGTCAGCACCGCGAGGTTCTGGCCGAGGCCGCCGACAACACCGCCGAGCAGCACCAGCACGATGCCGGAGACGAAGACACGGCGGGCACCGATGACCTCGGCGAGTTTGCCGGCTGTCGGCTGGGCGACGGCGCTGGCGAGATAGAGGGAGGAGACCAGGACGGCGGTGGCGCCCACCGTGACGTTCAGCTGGGTCGCGATGGGGACCAGCGCGGTAGCGATGATGGAGCTGTTGACCGGGTTGAGGCTGGAGCCCACGTACAGCGGTGTGGTGAAGGTCCAGGCGAAGGTCTTGCGGGTGAGGCCGCGCGGTGCGGATTCGGTCTTGACGGTGTCTGTCGTCACAGCACGGCCTCGTCCCGGCCGACGTCGGCGAGCCGCTCGATCAGCTCGATCGCCTTGTGCAGGTCTTCGCGCTCCTGCGGAGCGACAACCTGATCGATGGCGCGCGCCAGGAAGGTCGCGCGGCCCATGAGCAGTTTGTCGATCAACTCCGTCGCGGACGGGTCTGCGCTCATCAGCTTCTTGCGGCCGTCCTTCGGATCCGGCTCGCTGTGTACCAGCCCCGCGGCCTTCAGCACAGCCAGGCTCTGGGCGATGGCCTGGGCGCTGACGTGCTCGACCGCGGCGAGCCGGGCCGCCGTGATCGGGCCCGCGCGCACCACACTCGCCAGAACGCCGAGCTGTGTGGCACTCAGCCCGGTCGCATGCTGACCCGATTCCGTGCGCATCCGCGCCCGAAGGCGCGTGATCGCGTCATTGAGGCGCTGCGCGGTTGCGGTGGACTGATTCGGCTCGGGGTTCTCGGTCATACCCCCAGCCTAAAACTACACAAGTCACTTCAGCAAGTTACTTGTGTAGTTTCCGTCATCGCCACCGCCACCGCGCCGGGAGCGTCAACCTCGCCGGTGGCCGATCCGGTCCGCGCGAGGGTGAGCGAAAGAGGAGCAACGGAGCCCTTCGGCTTTCCCGGCGGGCGCTGACACGCGAATACCGGAACGCGCCGAGGTGGCCCGGCCGGGTCCGGGCCACCTCGGACCGATGGGTTCAGGCGGGTTGCGGGGCGGGCATCGCCGGAGCGGCCGCGACCTCGCGGGTCTCGCGCAGCATCAGCAGGCCGTTGACCACCATCAGCGTCGCGGTCAGGCAGTGGACGCCGAGTGCGGTGGCCACGGAGCCGTGGTGGGCCAGCACGGTGGTCATGTCGCCGTACGCGGCGAGGGCCTCCACCAGCAGCACCCAGCCCAGCGCCCGGCGGTGGCCCGTCACCAGCAGGATGCCCAGGACCAGGGCCATGACGACGTCGCGGATCCCCTTGATGATCAGGAAGCCGCCGCCGTCGCCGGACGGCCGGCTCGGCAGGCCGAATCCCGGCGCCGTCGTCTCCGGGCTCAGGATGAACTCCGTCCCGAACCAGAGGATGAAGAGGATGAAGGCTGCGGCCAGGACGGTGTTGATCTTCTTCAGTGGCATCGTTCTTCTCCTTGGGAGTCTTGGTGAGCCTGGTGAGTCGTACGGGGCCTGGTCAGGCGGCGCGGAGGCGGCTGATGTGGCGGGCGCAGCGGGGGCGGCCGATGACGTGCCTGATGTCGGGTACCGGCGCGGGGAGGGCGGACGGGAGCGTGACGCGCCCGGCCGGGTTCGCGTCCTCCAGGACGAGGCCGAAGAGGGTGAGCAGGGTGAGCTTGGGCGTGTTGGCCACCGAGTGGCCGCCCGGGGAGGCCCATTCCCTTTCGGTGATGTGCTCGGCCGCGAGCGGAAGGAGGGGGGCCTCCTCGTCGTCGAGGTGTTCGAGCAGGGCTGCCCGGTGATCGGCGAGGGCCGCCACGAGGGTGTCGCGCTCGTCGGCTCCGGCGGTGGCCGCCCACGCCGGGACCGTGGCGTCCAGCGTGGCCGGCGTGGCCTCAACGCGCTCGTGCTGGGCCTGCACACGCAGGACGATGTCCGCCTCCGGATCGGCCGGGCAGGAGCGGCGGCCACAGTGGTTCGGGCCGGCCGCGCCCCCGCCCGGACCATGTGCTGGGCGACAAGGGCTACAGCAGCCGTGCTGCTACAACCGCGCTGCTACAGCCGTCGTGTCATACGTCGATCTGCTCGAAGATGTGCGGGTACGACACGATGTCGTCGGGGAACTCGCCCGCCATGCGCTGGAACTCCGGGCTGCCGAACGCCGTGGCGAGCGCCTCGGTCGACTCCCAGACCGCGACGTTCATCAGAAGCTGACTGCCCGCCGCTCCCTTGTGCATCTGCAGGGAGACGAATCCCGGCTGAGCCTTCATGAACTCGGCCTGTTTCCGAAAGAGAGCCAGGAACGATTCAGCCCTCTCCTTCGGGACGAAGAAGGTGTTGGCCAGGACGATGGGCCCGGTCTTCTCCTTGAACTGCGCGAACATCGGCGTGTGCGGGTCGAGACTTTGCAGCCTGGCCATTTTCGGGACTTCCTCTCGCTGTCGGACTCAGGTGAGGGCGGCGACCAGCAGGGCGAAGGCAGCGATGATGATGGCGACACGGACGTAGTGGTAGCGGTCCCAGCGGTTCATCTGCTCCTTCCAGTCGGCGGGCCGGTTGTCAGGGGTCCACGTCTTGTTCCGGTTGTTGATCGGGACGAGCAGCAGGATCGACATGATCACGCTGAGGATCAGCAGCGCGGCGGCGGTGACGACGAGGCCGGTGCCGTGGTGGTGCCGTCCGGCGACGGCCCAGACCGCGGCGAGGACGACTGAGCCGATGTACCAGACCGGCATCACGGCGCCGAGCATCCGGCCTCCATGGGCGTGGCCGAGTTGACCACTGTCCTCGGGGAGTGCGTTGAGGATCGGGTTGAGAACGAAGGCCACGGAGAATTCCACCCCCACCATCAGGCCGACGACCACGGTGGTGAACACCTCAAGTGCGCTGAGCATGACGATCCCTCCGAGTTCTAGCATTGCTAGGTGATGTGGCAACGCTAGACCTACTGCCGCTTGATTGTCTAGCGATGCTAGGATCGAATCATGTCGGTACAGGAACGCAAGGAGCGCGAACGGGCGGGCCGCGAGCGCCTCATCGTGGCGACGGCCCGCGAACTCGCCGAGCAGCAGGGCTGGGACGCGGTCACCACCCGCCGGCTCGCCGAGCGCATCGAATACAGCCAGCCCGTCCTCTACAGCCACTTCCGCGGCAAGCGGGAGATCATCGGCGCCGTCGCCCTCCAGGGCGCCGCCGAGCTGGCCGCAGCGGTGCGCACCGCGACCGCCGCCGCAGACGGCCCGCGCGAGCGGGTGTACGCCCTCGCCCGCGCCTACCTCGACTTCGCCGCACACAACCCGGCGGTCTACGACGCCATCTTCCAGCTCGACGGCGGTCTCCCGTACGCACAGGAGGACACCCCAAAACCTCTCAAGGACGCTTTCGCCGCGCTGCTGGAGTGCCTCGGCGAGGTCACCGGGGACGGCGTCGCCCCGGGGCTGTTCACCGAGGTGTTCTGGGCATCCCTGCACGGGGTGGCGACCCTGACCCGGTCGGGACGGCTGCCGCCGGAGGACACCGAGCAGCGGGTGGAACTGCTGGTGGACCGGCTCGCCATGGTCTGACGCACCGTCCCGGCGGGCACGTGGCCGAGGTCCTCGGCCACGCTGCATGCGTGCGGCAGCGCTCTTGGTCGCTCGCGCCCGCACGGGGCGGCCGCGGTTCGCCGGGCCCCGTACACCGGACGGGCACCGGCCCCGGAGGCTGCGATGCCCATTGATCACGACCCGATACGCGCCCTGGCGCCGCGTCATTCACCGGTGCCCGCGTCGGCCTCGTCGAGGTGGACGACCGTCGGCTCACGCAGTGGGAGCAGGCCCTCGCGCGGCGGGCGGGCGGCGAAGCTGTAGCGGCCCAGGCAGTTGAGGCAGGGTGCTTCGCACTGTCACAGGTTGGCGGGTCGAGCACGGGGCGGGCAGCGCGTACAGCAGCACGGATCGTCCGGCCCGCAGGCGTGGACCACACCGGCCTGCCTCGACCTTCTCTTGTCGGCCCAGCAGGTGCGGAGACGGAGTGTCCCCCAGGGCACGCCCGCGGTCCATGCGTCTTGCGTCGCCGGGCTTGTGTCAGCGGGAGGGTTCGATTCCCCAGGCGGCGGCTCGGGCGGCGGCGGCCGCGCGGTTGGGGAGGTCGAGCTTGGCGAGGATGTGCTCGATGTGGGTGCCTACGGTGCGCGGCGTGATGTACAGCCGCTCGGCGATCTCCCGGTTGGTGCGGCCGGCGGTCAGTTCGGCCAGCACCTGGAGCTCCCGTGGCGAGAGCCCGCCAGGACGCCGCGCGGCCCGTTGCCGCACGTCCGCGGCGGGGTCGGCCGCGGCGATCTCCTCGGGCGGCGGGACTGCGCGGGGGCCGACGGCCGCGGCGAGGGCCTCGGTGAGCAGAGTGACCACGGCGCGCGCCGGATCGGGCGTGCGCCGTGGCCGGCGGGTGCTGACGTTCAGCATGCCGACGTACCGGCCGTCGGCGGCGAAAAGGCACTGGGCCACGCCGTCCTCGATGCCGAGCGGACACAGCACCTCCTGGAAGCCCGGGGATGCCGCCAGGAGCTGCCAGGGAACGTCCCTGAGCCAGAGACCGCCTCGGGCCGGGCTGCGGAGCACGGAGAACATCGGATCGTGATGGAGACGGGTCTCGATGTAGGCCGTGGCATCGTCCGGGTAGCTCCCGGCCAGGGTGGTGTGGCGCCGACGCAGCGGATCCCACCGGGCCAGGGAGGCGTGGTCGTACTCCATCACCTCCGACAGCGCCGCCAGGACCGTGTCGACGCCGGTCACGCCGCTCGTGGCGTTCCTGGCGGCCTCACGGACGTGGACGGCCGCGTCCAGGATGTCTGCCCCGCTTCGCTCCGCTGCCATCATCCAAGGATGATCATGTGCCCGGAATACGTCAATCGCGAAGGGTGTCGTGCACGACTTGCCCGTCCATGACGGTCAGGACGACGGGCATCTCCGGGATGTCGTGGGGGTCGGCGGTGAGCAGGTCTCCGTCGAGGACGCAGAGGTCGGCGACCTTGCCCGGCTCCAGGGAGCCCTTCCAGTCGTCGGCGAAGTCCTGCCAGGCCGCGTCGATCGTGTACGTACGGATTGCCTCGGCCAGGCCGATGCACTGCTCGGGGCCGCTGACCCGGCCGGCGGCCTTCGACTCGCGCAGCAGCATGGTGGCGACGCCCTGGCGCCAGTCCGGGTGCGTGACGGGGGCGTCGGATCCGCTCGCGACCCGCACGCCGGCGTCGATGGCATCGCGGTAGGGCCATGCGTACGCGGCCCGCTCGGCACCGACGAAGTCTTCCTCCATGTCGGCGACGGTCCACTTGATGGTGGGGTTCATGTTGACGCCGAAGCCGTGCGCGGCCAGCACCTTCATGCTGTGTGCGGTGAGGAAGTCGCCGTGGATGACGTAGTGGCGGGCGTCGGGCCGCGGGTGCTCGGCCATGGCCGCGGCGAAGGCGTCCGCGACGGTGTCGCCGGCCCGGTCGCCGGTTACGTGGACGCCCAGTTGGTGCCCGGCGGCGTGGGCGTGCCGGATCATGGCGTCGATCTCGGCGGTCCGCTCGGCGTCGGTCTCGCCGCCGACGCACAGGGAGCCGCAGCCGCCACCGACGTACGGCTCGTGCATCCAGGCCGTCTTGTTGGGGACGATGCCGTCGGCGAAGATCTTGACCCCGTGGATCGCGAGGCGGCGCGGATCGGTGTCGCCGGACTTGCCGAGGGTGGCGAGGGCGCGGGCGAACTCCTCGGCGGTGCTCGCCATGCCGGTGGGCAGGAGCAGGACGCCGAGGCGGGCGGTCAATTCGCCGTCGGCCAGCAGCCGGCGGTAGACGTCCAGGGTCTCCGCGCCGAGCGCACCCCGCATGATGCCGTCGCCGCCGGGGCCGAGTCCGGGCTCGGTGTAGCTGGTCACACCGAGTCGGGCGAGCGTGGCGAGGGTCGATCTGATCGCGTCGGTCCGCTCCTGCCGGCTGAGCGGCGGCAGCGCGTTCTGGACGAGGGCCTGGGCCCCCTCGTGGAGCAGCCCGGTCGGCTCCCCGGCTTCGTCAACGACGATGGCCCCGCCGGGCGGCGCGACGGTGTGCCGGTCGATCCCCATGAGCTCCAGTGCCTTGGAGTTGACCCAGGTGGCGTGCCCGGAGAAGGAGTAGAGGACGACGGGGTGGTCCGGGCTCACGGCGTCGAGGTCGCGCCGCGAGGGCAGCCGCGACGGATCGGAGACGCACTCGTCCAGGTAGCCGGGATCCCAGCCGTGCCCCGTGATCCACTTCCCGCCCGGAACCCGCCCGGCGGCCTCTCGTACCGCCTCGGCCACGTCCGCGAGGGAGGACACGGCGGGATGGCCGAGGGCGAGGGAGAGCGGCGGCGTCGACATGCCGAAGGCGCATCCGTGCAGATGGGAATCGTTGATACCGGGGAGCAGTGTCGCCCCCCGCAGGTCGACGACGCGAGTGCCGGGTCCGACGAGCGGCGCGACGTCGTCCCGCTCACCGACGGCACTGATGACCCCACCGGTCACCGCGAGGGCCGAGGCGACGGAGAACTCCGCATCGACCGTGACCACCCGCCCGCCGAGAAACACCAGATCCGCATACGTGTCCACAGAAGGTCAGTCCTTTCGAAAACCGGGCGCTCCACGGAAACCCGTGAACGATCTCCCGAGGACTATGTCCAGGCCCCCGCTCCCCGCGCATCGGTCATCCCACCGATACGCGTTCTCGCAGTGGCAGGCTGACGCCTCGCGCTCGGGATCATGTCGGGCTTCGGGAGGGCATGGGGCGCATCGCGGTTCGTCGTGGGTGACCCGGGCACGGATACGGGCGGTGGCGGCGAGGAACGCGGTGTCGTCACGTGCGCCTGGACCGTCCCGATGCCGAGATCATCGACCGGACGACGGCCATCCAGGGCCTGGCCCGCCGCGACGTTCGGTTGCTGACGTGCGATACCAGTCAGCACACCCGGGGCCGGGCCGCCGGGCCCCAGGTGACCAAGGTGGCGACGAAGCACCCCGGGAACGAACCGGACTGGCCGGCCCCGGACAGGTCCGGCACTGGCGTACGCGCGCAGCGGCACACCCGGCAGGTCGAAGCCGAGGTTCCGACGGCCGGTTGAGAAACGAGGACCATCGCCAATGGTGGGCCGCGCACCATGTCGCCACCCTCAGCGTGGGCACGAAGGTCCTCCACCACCCCATCGCCGGCGGGCTCTCCCTGGACTGGGACACCCTCACCGCCGGCACCGATACCGCCAGCAGCTCATCGTGTGGAGCGCCGAAGTCGGCTCACCCACCCACGACGGCCCGCGCGTCCTCGCCTCCTGGGCGGCAGACCGGTACCAGGACACCGCAGCACCGGCCGGGTGAGGCCACCCACCGTGGTCATACCGCGGCACGTGCCGGCAAGGAGCCAGGCTCGGGGCCGGGCTGATCGATGCTCAGCGGCATTCTGTGGTGCAGGAGGTGGGTGTCCTCGACGACGGTGGATCTGCGGCGGCATGCTCGGCCGCCCGTTCGCCGACGGATACATGTCCACGAACATCTCCACCGGGAACGGCTGACCTCGATGCTCGGCCAAAAACACGAACACACTCCCAGCAGGAATCAGATCCCGGCACGTCTCCCGAATACCCGGTCCGACGCTCTCACCGATCCACTCCCCCATCGCCACAGGACGAGTCGGCCCCGCCACTCACGCGGCAGGGCCAGAACCCATGATTCTCATGAGCCTTCTAGGAGGTCACACAGGGTGGGTCGTAAGGCAGTTCGGGAACGTATCGGCTCCATTGCTGCCGGCTCAGGGCGCCGGAGCTCCCGGCGCAGATACGGCTGATGGCGGACTCGACGTTCAGGTCCCAGAGCGTGGCCACACCGTCGTCGGTGGTGGCAGCCAGGGTGTGACCGTCCGGGCTGAACGCCAGAACGGCCACGAATCCCGTATCCACGGTCAGCGGCCGGCCGATGGCGGTGGGGTGGTCGGGATCGGTGACGTTCCACATGTTGATGGTGCCGTTGTCGGTGTGGCCGGCCGCTGCGAGGGTGTGCCCGTCCGGGCTGAACGCCACCGACCACAGGCTGCCGCCGGGCACAGTAAGGGGGCTGCCCCTGCGCGTGAGGTGATTGGGGTCGGTGGCATTCCACAGGGTGACGGTGCCGCGGCTGTTCCCGGTGGCGAGTGTGCGGCCGTCCGGGCTGAACGCCACCCAGGTGCTGGTGGTGGTCGGCTGGTCGATCGGCTCCCCGATACGGACCCCCGGGTCCGTCGTACTCCACAGTCCGACTTGCCGGTTGCTGCCGTCGCCGCCGGCCGCCAGCATCGTGCCGTCGCGGCTGAACGCCAGGGATTCGACGGACCTCGTGTCTGAATTGGAGATGCCGGGTTGGGTGACGGGCTTTGCGGGGTCGCTGACGTCCCACAGGGCGATGCTGCCGAACTTGTCGTCGCCGGCCGCGGCCAGGGTGTTGCCGTCGGGGCTGAACGCCAGGGAGAAGATGAGCCCGTTCGCCCCGGTGAGGGTCTCTGGGAGGCGAACGGGATGGCTGGGGTCGGTGGTGTTCCACAACGTGACGGTGCCGCCACTGTCGCCTGCGGCCAGGGTGTGACCGTCCGGGCTGAACGCCACGGCGTCGACCGCGTCGTCGGGGCCGGTGAGCGGATCGCCGCGGGGAGCGGGGTTGTTGGGGTCGGCGGTGTTCCACAGTGAGACGGTCTTGTTCTGGTTTCCTGCGGCCAGGGTGCGCCCGTCGGGGCTGAACGCCACGGATGCCACATTGCCGCCGGCGCCGATGATCCGGGTCGGCGGCAGATTCCACAGATCGACGTTGCCGTCGCTGTTACCGGCGGCGAGGGTGCGGCTGTCGGGGCTGAACACCACGTCGGTGACCGCGTTGCCCGGACCGGTCAGCGGCCGGCCCAGAGGGCCGATGGCACCGGGATGGGTGACGTTCCACAGATGGATGGTGTGGTCGGCGCTGCCGGCCGCCAGGGTGTGACCGTCGGGGCTGAACGCCACCGAAATGACGGGCTGGGCGGGACCCGTCAGCGGCTTGCCCAGGGGGGTGGGGTGGCCGAGGTCGGCGACCTTCCACAGGTGGACCTTGCTGTCGTTGGATCCGGCGGCCAGGGTGTGACCGTCGGGGCTGAACGCCAGGGGGTTGACGTGATGCCCGGTCTTCAGGGAACGGCCGCGGACGGGATGGGCCGGGTCGGTGGTGTCCCACAGGCTGATGGTGCCGGCGTCGTCGTCGCATGCGGCGGCCAGGGTGTGCCCGCTGGGGCTGAACGCGACGCGATGGGAGAAGACGCCGGGGCAGTCGAGGCTCAGGGGCGCTCCTGCGGGCTTGACGTCGTCGGGGTGGGCGACGTTCCACAGGCTGACGAGTCCGGCGTGCCATCCGGCGGCCAGGGTGCGGCCGTCGGGACTGAACGCCAGCGATTCGATGGCGGTCGCGGCGTCAAAGCCCTGAATGGCGGGACTCTTCGGCCGGCCGAGCAGGACGGGATGGCTGGGACTGGTCAGGCTCCACAGGTCGACGAATCCGCCGGAACCGGCGTCGCCGTTGTGGCTGGTGTGGCCGCCGACGGCCAGCACCTGCCCGTCCGGGCTGAACGCGAGCGACAGGATCGAATTGACGGAGCGGTCCACGGGCACGGGTCGGCCCAGCGCCACCGGACGGCCGGGATCGGAGACGTCCCACAGCCGGACGAGGTTCTGGTCGAGGTTCCCGGCCGCCAGCATGTGCCCGTCGGGGCTGTAGGCCACGGTGTACACCGCGCCGCGCGGGCCGGGCAGCCGGGTGGCCAGCGGGGTGTTCTGGGTCGTGATGAGCCGGGAAGCCGCATCCGGGGTCGGGTCCATGCGATAGGAGGTCAGCGCGAGTTGGGCGGACAGCGAGGGGTCGGTCGGGCCCAGTTGCACGGACGCGGAGGTGACGGCGGCGTTGATGGCCTGGTCGCGGGAGTGCAGGGCCTTGGTGGCGTCTCTCCGGGCGTTGGCCTCCTGCCGGAAGGCGAACACCGCGGCCAGCGAGGCGACCACGGCCAGAACGGTGATGGTGGCGACCGCGGCGCGGCGGAGCCGTCGCCCGCGCCGCTGGTGGTGGCGGGCGGCCGCCAGAAAGGCCCGGGCGACGCCGCTGAGTTCCGGCCCGTGCGTTTCGGCCCAGACGAGGGCGGCCTCCAGGCGGTTGCCGCGGTACAGCGCGGCTGCCTCCCGGCCGGCCTGTTCCCAGAGCGCGGCCGCGTCTTCCAGATCCTGTCGTACGAGGTTCCCGGTGCGGTCGTGCTCGATCCAGTCCCGCAGCCGGGGCCAGGCGCGGATGAGCACCTCATGTGTCATCACCACCGTTTCCTGGTCCTGGGTCAGCAGCCGGCCACGGGTGAAGTCGTCCAGGACTCTGACGGCTGCTTCCCGGTCCGGCGCGTGACGCAGCAGCTCCTCGTACCGGACGCGCCGGCGGGTGTCGTCGGCGTCGCGTCCCACGATGACGAGCCGCAGGAACACCCATCGTGCGGCCTCCTGGCAGGGCGGCGGCAGGGTGTCGTAGAGCCTGTTCGCCGTCATGGCGATGGCGCCCTGGATGCCGCCGGTGACGCGGTACCCGTCCACGGTGAGCGTGTGGCCGTGGCGCTGCTGCCAGGTGGCCCGCAGCGCGTGTGCGAGCAGCGGCAGTCGGCCCGTGGTACTCGCCCCGACGGATCCGCCGACCGTGCCCAGCTCCGTCAGCAGCACCTCGACCAGGCCGTCTTCGACGTCCAGTCCCACGCTGCCTGCCGGGCGGCGGATCGCGTCCTTGAGTTCGCCCTCCGTCATCGGCTCCAGCAGGACCGGCCCGGCCCGGAGCGCCGCCCGGAGCTGCGGATGGGCCGTGCACGCGGCATAGAAGTCCGCGCGTACTCCCAGCACCACGACCGCCCCGCCCGAGGGCCGGGCCAGACGGTCGAGCACGTCGATGAGCCACTGCCGTTCGGTCTCGTCGCCGCAGGCCGTGAAGATCTCTTCGAACTGGTCGACCACGACGACCAGGCCCGCGGAGGGGGACTCCCCGGCGGGCGCCGGATCGCCGGCTCCGGTGATCTCGCGCAACTCGGCAAGGCACCGTGCGGGATCGGCCCGCCACGCCGGTGCCGTGCGCCGCGCGGTCTCGGCGTCGAGCCCGGCGGCGGCGGCCAGTGCCAGGGCCGGGGATGCCGTCGGGGTCAGCAGCAGCCGCGGCCAGGTGCTCGACCCCGCCACCGGAAGCCGGCCGTCGTCCAGGGCCGGCAGTACCCCGGCCGCGAGCAGGGACGACTTCCCGGCCCCCGAGGGGCCGATCAGCACCAGCGGGCCGCCCTCACGCATCCGGGCGTCCATCCGCTCGCACACGAGGTGGACCATGCGCTCACGGCCGTAGAACCACTGCTTGTGTTCGTCGTCGAACGGGACCAAGCCCGGGTACGGGCAAGGCACTTGGTCGGCGCCGGGGCCGGGCACGGTTCTGCGTCCCTCGTCGCCGAGGCGGACGTGGAGGTCGCGGCCGGCCATGAAGGCGCTGCCGCCGCCGGTCACGCGCGCCTCCTGCCGTCTCGGCTGCCAGAGGGGCGGCTCGCCGGGGGGCGATGCCTCGGTGTTGCGTTCGGTCACGCCTGTCCGTCCCTGGTGACGGTCATGTCCCGGCCGGCCAGGAACGCGTCGCCGCCGGAGACGTGTGCCTCCAGCGTCATCGAGCCCGTGATCTGCTGTTCCGGGGTTCCGGCAGCGCACGGTTCCCCGCCGAACAGCGCGCGCAGCTCGTCGACGACGTCCGGCCGCGTGGCCATGAGCCGGATGATGCGGGCCTGCCACTCGGCGACCAGCAGCCCCTGGAGCTCCTCGCCGTCGCCCGTCTGCCGTGCCTGAAGCAACTCGCCGCGCGCATCGGCGAGTTCCTCCTCGACGCGCTCCGGGTGCGCGGACCGCCACAGCGCCAGGACCGAGGACTTGACCGCGCCCCAGCCGTCCGTCGCCAGCAGATCGATCAGGCGCGCCGCGGCTGCCGCCGCCAGGCCGGCGAGTTCCACACTCGTCTCCATGTCTTCTCCTTGTCCCTTACCGCCCGTGGGCCGCGATGGCGGTCATGGTCAGGTGGGAGGCGATGAACACCTGGTCGCCGCCCACCGTCCACATGAACCCCACGTCCGGCTGCCCGGGGTCCTTGTATTTCCACCGGGCCCTGCCGGTGGCCGCGTCGATGGCCCACAGCGTCTTGGCGCTGTCGGTGGCGAAGACGGTGTCGGCCGAACACTGCGCGCTCTTGCCGCCCAGCCTGAGGGAGGCGTTGAACAGGTTGGAACTGCCCGTCTCGCTGGCGCCGTCGAGCACCGCGACCCACCGGAGCGTGCCGTCGGCCGTGGCCAGGGCGGCCAGGTCGCTGCCGACCGGTACGTAGACGGTCGCGCCGTCCAGGCTGGAGAACGGGGTGCCGATCTGGACCTGGTCCCCGTTCTTCGCGTCGAAGCGCTGATGCCACTTCTCGCTGCCCGTGGCCGCGTCGACGGCGAACAGCGTGTTGCCGTTGCCGCCGGCGAACAGGAACAGCCCGGCGGCGTAGCAGGTCAGCGGCCAGCCCGTGGTGAAGTAGTACGAGGCGTGCGGGACGGATACCTTCCAGCCGCGGGCACCTTTCCTGCCGGCGTCGATCATCTGGACGCGGCCGGGTTTCTTGCCCGGAACGGCCGAGGTGGCCAGCAGGTGAGAACCGGAGGGCGGCACGAGCACGTTGTTGATGTCCGTGCCCTTGACCTGCCACAGTTTCTTGCCGGTCGCGGCGTTGAACGCACGGATGTAGCCGGTGGTCGGAGAGTCGGCCGAGAACTTCCCGTCCAACTTGCGCACTTGTCCGCATACATAGACCGTGTTCCCCGCGACCGCCACATAGTTGCTCGGGTACATCGACACAAGCTTGGCGCCGCCGGGATCGGAGGCGGCAAGGTTGGCCGCCCACTTCGCCTTCCCGCTGGCGGCGTCGAACGCCGCCAGCACGCCTGGCTGATTCGGTGTGTCGCAGAGCAGGTAGAACACTCCGTCCGCGTACGCCGTCGGGTACTTGTAGCTGCTCATGCGGAACTCGTTGGTCGTGTTCATTGGGTGGAACACGGATTTTCCGGTCGCGGCGTCCAGGAAGGACGTGGCCGTGTCCGTGACCACCATGACCACCTTGTCGGACGCTTCCAGGCAGGTGGGGGCGTGCTTTCCGGCTTTCGACCATGCCTTGACGGCGTCGGGTCCGGCCAGAACGACCGGTTCCGGTCCGTCCGTCGAGGACGGCGACGCGGAGGGGGCGGACGTGGATCGCCCGCCTGTCGGGGAGGCCGGCCGCGCGGTGGGCCCGGGCCCGCCGGCCCGGCCCTCGGGTCCAGGTGACGAGTCGCCGGAGAAGGCGAGTGCCGCCGCGGTCCCGCCGAGTACGGCCACGCCCCCGGCCAGCGCGATGATCAGCTTCCGGCGGCTGACACCCGGGCCGGCAGCGATCTCCGGCTGCGGTGGAAACGGGCCCCGGTCGCCGCCCCCGGCGGACACCGATCCCACCGCCGCGGTCGCGGCGGCCATGTCGGCGGTCACCGCAGGCGGCAGCCAACAGCCCATCAGGGCAGGCAGGTTCTGATGCCTCAGGTAGGCGATGAGTTGCTCCGCGGTGGGACGGTCCGGCGGTTCCGGGTAAAGGCAGCCGCCGATCACGTCACGCAGCGACACCGGGAGTGCGTCCGTGTCCGGCTCGCCTCCGGAAGCCGCGAACAGCACGGTCGACCCGAGGTCGAACATGTCGTCCGTCGGTGAGGGTGCCGGACTTCCGGTGGCTCCCACCATCCCCAGTGCGGTGATGCAGGGCCCGTCCATGGTCAGCAGCACCGAGTCCGGGTTCACCTCGCCGTGGACCGTACCCGCCGCGTGGAGTGTGGCCAGCGCCCGGGCGAGGCCGTCGGCGAGCACCCGCAGAGCCGGTTCGGACAGCGGGCCGTGCCGGTCCACCGCCTGCCGGAGCGGCAGTCCGGCGGTGAACCGGGTCGCCAGCCAGGGAACCGGCGCGTCGGTGTCGGCATCCACCACCGGTACGAGGAAGGCCCCGGACAGCGTCCGTGCCGCCTCGACGGCGGCTCGGAACCGGTCCCGGAACCCAGGGTCCGCGGCGAGTCCGGGCCCCACGACCGTGACCGTGACGAGGAGCCCCTCGTCCGAGCGGGCCGCGAAGACCTCGCTCCCGCCGAGGGTGCTCTCTCTTCCGAGCAGCGCATACGGCCCGATCCGACGAGCACCGTCTGCTCCGGGATGATCCATCGTCAGCCCCTCACGCCAGCCTGATCGTCTGATCACGGGCCGCCTGGTAGGCGCTGCCGCCGCCGGACACATGGGCCGTCATGGTGATCGATGGTTCCGGATCGGCGGCCGGCTCCGTGCCGTGCCCGGGTTCGACAGCGGGGTCGGTATCGGTATCGGACAGGAGAGCGGTCACCGCGTCGCCCAAGTGCTCCAGCCCGTCCGGCAGATGGGTCTCCGGAACGCGGAGGAACTGCAGGCGCGCCAGCTCCGCGATCTCGGCCGGCAGCGCCGAGGCGTCGGGCAGCATCGTCGCGTCCCCCAGCAGGACCGGGACGACGCGGTTTCCCGCCCGCAGCGCTGTCGCGATCTCCAGGCGGACCCAGTCGTGAGCCCGGTCCAGGAGCCGCACCCCGTCCTCGCTCCGCGCGTCGAGCCACCCTGGCCCGATCAGTACGCACATGAGCTCGCACTCGGCGGCCTGCCTCCGCAGGATCTCGGCGAAATCGGCCCCGGGCGGTATCGACCGGCCCGACTTGAAGATCTCGTCGGCACCCAAGCGGTCGGACAGCGCGCGGTAGACGCGATTTCGCATCCACCGGGAGTCCGGTTTGCGAAAGCTGAGAAAGATGCGCGGCACAATTGCCCCCTCTCTGGCAAGCCTTGACGTCAGGGATCGTGCTCACCCTAGGGGCGCCGTACTCGCCCGGTGGCTATTCGCCGGGGATTGAATAGCGGCCGCAAGGCTCCGTACGCTGGCGGGTATGGATCCGGCGGACAGCGCGGCAGGGACGGTCCCGGCAGGGAGATCGACCAGCACGCGTCTGCCGCCGGGCGACTTCGGCGTCGTCCTGGCCACACTCCGGGCACGTCGGGGGTGGAGCGTGCGCGAGTTCGCCCGGCGTGCGAACGTGTCCGAAGGGCAGATCTGCAATCTGGAGAGCGGGCTGCGCAACCCGACGCCCGCTGTGGCGGCGGCATGCGACGCGGCCTTCGGCACCGGCGGGGAACTCGTCGAGCTGGCCGGGGCCGGCCGCCGCGGTGCCCGGGCCGAGAGCGTCGTCGAGGCCGGCCCCGTGGTCGCCGGATACGAGCGGGTCCTGTGGGAGCTGAAGGACATCGGCAGATCCACCGGACCGAGGTTCGTGACCGCTTCGATGAAGTCGATCACGCGGATCCTGACGGACGCCGGCCCGCAGGCCGTTGGCGAGCAGCGTGCCGAGATCTGGCTGCTGGCCTCAAGGTTCGCCGAATACACGGGGTGGATGGCACAAGAGGCGGGAAATCCCGCGGAGGCGCTGCGCTGGACGAATCTCGCTGTCCGCTGGGGCGCACACGGCGGGGACGAAACGGTGGCCGCGTATGCCCTGGTCCGCAAGGCGTTCATCGCCCAGCACCGCGGTGACACCTGTGCGGCGATCGGATTCGCCGACCAGGCGGCCGGGCACCCGGCGGCCAACCCGGTGATCCGTGCGCACGCCGCGCGCCGCGCGGCCCAGGGGCATGCGCGCCGTGGCGATGCGGGGGCCTGCCGGGAGGCACTGGAGCGGTTCAGAAGCCACGCCGCCGAGGCCATCGGCGACCGGAGCCCTCACTGGGGCCCGCGCACCGAGAACGGCAGCCCTCGGCTCATCGAGGCGTCCTGCATGCTCAGCCTCCGTCGCTTCGAGGTGGCCGCCGACCTTTTCGCCACCGAGCGCCGGCGTCGGCCGACCGTCCCGGCGGACAGCAACTCCCGGGCCCGCTTGGCGGTTCGGCGGGCGACAGCACTGGCCGGTGTCGGCCGCCTCGACGACGCCTGTCAGATCGTCGAGGCCGCGCTGCCCGTGATCAAGCGCATCGACTCGGCCACCGTCCGCGCGGAGCTGGGCCGTTTCGTGGAACAGGCCCGGACCCGGAGAGCCAGCCCGGGCCAACTCGCCCTCATCGACGCATCGGCCGCCCTCGCGACCGGCTGACGGACGCTGTTCGCCGGCCGGGAGCCGGGCAGCCGGGAGCGCTGACGGCCTCGGCTCGGCTGCTCGGGTCTGCGTCCGCAGGCGGTCGTGGCGGGGCGCCGGGCTCCCCCGTTCCCCAGGGGCCGAGCCCCGCAGTGGTCATTCATCGGCGGCGCTCGTAGCAGACGCCTCGAACGAAGCGTCGCCATTGAGGTAGCGTCCCGGGGAAGTGCCGACGGTTCGCCGGAACGCCGCGAGGAAGGCACTCGGTGTCGCGTATCCCACGGTGTGTGCGACCCGGGAGACGGGCTGGCCCTCGGCGAGCAGGGGAAGCGCGGCACGCAACCGCACCTGGGTACGCCAGCGGTCGAAGTGCATGCCGGTGTCATGGGCGAACAGCCGGGTCAGGGTGCGTCGGCTCACCCCGATGGCCCGTGCGTGCGCCTCAAGGCTCCGTGAGTCCGCAGGGTTGGCGAGCAGTGCGTCGGCCACGGCGCGCACGCGGTCGTCGGTGGGGTGCGGGACATCGATGGGGGTGGCCGGCAAGGGCCGCAGCAGATCCAGGACGACTGCCTCAACCCTCAGCCGAGGGTCATCATGGAGGTCCTCGCGGCTGAGGTGGGCGATGAGGTGGGCCAGCAGCCCGTCGACGCCGACCGGCGTGGGGTCCGCCCAGTCCAGGTCGCATCTGTCTGGTTCGAAGTAGAGGCTGCACAGCACCGCCTCGCGGGTCGCGCCGGTCCGGTGGACCACCCCCGCGGGCAACCACAGCGCCCGTGTGGGTGGCAGGACCCAGTAGGCGCCGTCGACGGCGACGCCGAGCACACCGCGCCGAGCCCAGACCAACTGGTGCTGTGGGTGGCTGTGCGGGATGAACCACTGGCCGTACGCCAACGGGAAGTTCCCGACGACGATCGCGCCCACTCCGGGCGGGACGGCTCCCACGACGGCCTTGGTCATGGCCACCAGCCTATGGCCTCAATGCGATACGGCGTGGCCTGGTAGCGCATCGCGGTCGGCGCAGCCGGTGCATAGCGTCATTCGCATGCCGATCAATCACCCACCGCGCCACGGGCGCTACCACCGTTCGCAGGGGCTGCTCACAAGGACAGGACGCCCGGTATGACATCGGTACCAACCACAGCCGCTGCCAATGCCCTTGGGCGCCGCGGACCGGCCCTGGTGGTGCTGTGCTTCGTACAGTTCATGCTCGTCCTGGACGACAACGTGGTGAGCGTGGCGCTCCCCAGCATGCGGGAGGATCTCGGCTTCAGCACCGCAGGCCTGGCCTGGGTCGTCAACGCCTACTTTCTCGCCTTCGGCGGGCTGTTGCTCCTGTTCGGCCGCATGGCAGACCTGCTGGGCCGCAGGCGCGTCTTCCTGACCGGTGTGGCGCTGTTCGGTGCGGCGAGCCTGGTCTGCGGGCTCGCGCAGGAGCCCTGGCAGCTCGTGGCCGGACGGTTCGTCCAGGGCGCGGGCGCGGCCATGGCCGGCCCGGCCGCGCTGGCACTGATCACGCTGCTGTTCCCCGGTACCGAGGAGCGCGCCAGGGCGTTCGGCATCTGGGGTGGCATCGCGGGTCTGGGCGGCACGATGGGCCTGGTCATCTCCGGCGCGCTGACCGGCCTTGCGTCCTGGCGCTGGATCTTCCTGATCAACCTGCCGGTGGCCCTGGCGGCCGTTGTGCTGCTCCCGCGCCTGGTTCCCGAGAGCCGGGCCGGGCGCGCGGTGCGCCTCGATGTACCCGGTGCGGTACTCGGCACCGGTGCCCTGGTGTCCCTGGTCTACGGACTGCTCCGGGCCGGGGAGTCGGGCTGGGGCGACACGGCGGCTGTCGGGCCCCTGGTTCTTTCCGTGTTCCTGGCCGTCGCCTTCGTCGCGGCCGAGGCACGGACCGCCGAGCCGCTGGTGCCGTTGTCGTTCCTGGCCTTCCGCATCCGCGCCGTGGCCAATGGGACGACCCTGCTGTTCTCCGCCGCCATGTACGCGATGGCCTTCCTGCTGATGGTGCACCTGCAGACCGTGCTGGGCTACCGCCCGCTCACGGCCGGCCTCGCCTACCTGCCGTACGGTGCCGGCATCCTCGCGGGCATGTGGCTTTCCTCCCGAGCGGTGGTCAGGCTCGGCATGCGCCCGGCCCTCGTCATGTCCTTCCTGATCAGCGCGGCCGGACTGCTGCTGCTGTCCGGCGTGGCACCGCGCGACGGCTACGCCTCCGGAGTGCTGCCCGGCATGCTCGTCACGAGCCTCGGATGCGGACTGAGTCTGCCCGCCCTGACCGTCGCCGCGCTCACCCGCACCACCGAGGAGAACGCCGGACTCGGCTCGGCCGTCCTGAGCTCCGTTCAACAGGTCGGCGGCGCCGTGGGGGTGGCGGTGCTGGTCGCTCTGGCTTCGCGCCGCAGCGACGCCCTGGCGGCACAGGACGCCCCCCTGCACGCCGCGACGGAAGGCTTCTCACTCGCGCTCACCGTCGCTGCCGCGCTCCTCGCGCTCGGCGCTGTCCTCATAGGCACCTTGCTCGGGAAGAGCCACCGCCCGGAAGATGCGCTCGACGCCGCGGAAGCTCCAGCCAAGCAGGCAAACCGTAAGTAGCCACCACTTCGCTCAACCTCTATCGGTACGTGCCGCGTCGAAGGAGGCGCATTTCCGCCTCCGCCGATCTGGTCGGAGGCGACGGTTGGGGACACGCCGGCCCAGCTGGTGGTGGCCACCGGGACCGCCCGGTGGCCCTGCCCGCCGGCCCGGTCGCAGAACTGCTCGGCCATGCCGTCGGGCGGTGCCTCCCCGCTGGGCCGGATGCCCGCTCCGCTGGGCCGGCCGGTCCGGGGATCCGCGCGTCTCGGCCCCGTCCCGATGCCCTCCTCGTCCCCCGCCACTGGGCGTGGGACAGTCGGCGCCGCCGACCGCCGTCCCGCCGGCCGGGGCTTCACCCCGCTCGTACGGATGGTGTGCACGGCGCAGGCGAACCCGGCCAGGCGATCGACGCGTCAGAACCGGCATGGGGATCGACGCCCGATATGGCGCTACTCGGTCTTCAGCCGATGCGCCGTACGCCGTGCCCACCACGCGCCGGCAGCGGCCACCAATGCCTGCCACAGCAGCTGCGGGAAGCTCCAGGACTGCCCACGTGCCACCGTGAGACAGACCGGCAGCAGCAAGCAGATCGCCACGAGCGGACCGCGTCCGTACCAGAGGACAGCCTGCCACGGGCCGGTGTTGCCCATCGGCGTGTCCGCCCCCATGAGCAGATGTATCGGCATGACCCCGCGGTACGAGCTCACCAACGCGGCCGTGACGAGCCCGGGCACGCACGCGGTCAGAGACGCCATCAAGCCGACCGGAGCTCCGGCCAAGACGCACACGGCCGCTCCCGCGGCAACGCCAACCAGCAACACTGCCAGCGGAACGACGGCGTGCAGAAGTGCCAGCGCGCGAAAGCTCCACCCCAGGTTGGTCGAGCGGCGGACATCATCGCTCTCCAGCCGCGCCGGCTCAGTCAGCTGAGCGGCTGCCAAGTAGAGCGCCAAAAGGGAACCGAGAACAGCCAGCAGCTGCGACGTGGCCACGAGGGAGGAGGCGCTGGACGCTCCGCCGAGCGCGAGCACAAGCCACACAAGCGCCCAGCCGAGCCGGGAGGGATGGCGCAGCAGGCAGCTGAGATCGCGCCAAGGGACCAGCAGACTCGCGTGCCGGGGTATGGGCAGTCTCATCAGCGGTACAGAACGCCGCGCCCGCAAGGCAGGCACTCCCGATCTGGCCTGCCGCAGGTCGAGCATGAGTACCGAGGCTCCCACCCGCGCGGCAACGGTCGCCCGGAGTCGCAGTGCGGACTGCGGAATCCTGGGAAGCTCCCGCACACTCAGCAGCAGACCGAGTACCGCGGCACACAAGGACAGCACCGATCCGACGGCCGCTTGCGGACCCACAACTCCCAACGCCCACAGCAGGGGTTGAGCGGACCATCCCCACGGGCCGGACCAGAGCAGCACCTGCGCGAGCCAGCGGATCTCCCACCCGCGCCAGGACAGGACGGTGACGACGGCCGCAGCCACAGCCACGGCCCAGCCGGCTGCGAAGAGGGCGCCGGCTCGTCGTGCCAGGGCTACGGCATACCGTTCCACCAGTGTGCCTGCCGCGCACGACACGAGAGCCGCACAGACGCCCGATACCGCTCCCGCGGCAGCCAGCAGGGTCCACGGGCGGGCCGAGATGTCCTGCAGCAAGAAGCCGGCGAGGGCGCCGACGGCCGCGCCGATTACGGACCACAGGACGGCGGAGGCCCGCAGTCTGGGCAGCAGCAGGGCGCGGCGGCCGACCCTTGAGGGCAGCAGCAGATGGACGGTGGGCCCGTCCAGGACCACCGGTCCCCGCCACATCGCCCCACGGGCCGAAAGAAGCAGCACGAGAAACAGGACCGTGGGCACGAGGAACAGCGACACCTCGGAGGCGAGATCCGACATCCGGGCCGCGGAACCGTCCGCCTGCACCGTTCGTGACCAGACGATCAGGGCCGGCACACCCCAGAAGCCACCGACCAGGACGATCGTGTAGAGAACGAACCAGAAGCTCCGGCGCTGCTCCTCACGCGAGGACGAGCGGGCCTTGTGCAGGAACCGCAGCGCCTCGGACGCCGAGTCCTCGGCCATCGCGGCGGGGGCGGTGTTGGGTCGCGGTGGCGCCGCCCTGCTCGGCCGGCTCATCGGCCCGACTCGCGGTCCACCTCGGCCATGGTTCCGGATCCGAGCTCCACGATGTGGTCGGCCGCGTCGTTCAGTACCTGGTGATGGGTGGCCATCAGGACCGCCGTACCACTGTCGCGGTGGGCGGCGATCAACTCCGCCAACTGCCGCCGGGCACTGGAGTCGAGACGCTGTTCCGGCTCGTCCAGGATGAGCAGGTCGTGCGGCCTGACGAAGGCGGCCGCCAGCAGCAGTGCCTGGGTCTGCCCGGAGGAAAGCGCGGACGGCACCTGGCTCGCCTGGGCTTCGAGGCGGTGTGCCGTGAGCACCCGCTCCACCGCGGCCTCAGCAGCGTCCCCCATGCCGTGAGAGAGCGCTACCAGCTGCAGGTGCTCGCGTACAGTCAGGTCTGGGTAGAAGGCACCTATATCCATGGCGGACGCCACGCGCCTGCGAACCTCGGAAGAGTCCTCATCGATGGGGTGCCCGTCGAACAACACGGACCCCTCAGTGGGAGTGTCGCGTCCTGCGGCGATGCGCAGCAGCGTGCTCTTCCCGGATCCGTTCTCCCCGACCAGTGAGACGCATTCCCCCCGGTTCAGGCGAAGACTCACGCCGTCGAGCACGACGCGGTCGCCGTACGTCCGCGCAACATCGTTCAGTTCTAGCAAAGGCGCACTCCGGGCCTCGGCTGTGAGTTGATTCATTGTGCGGTTGTCCCTCGTTGGCTCAGCCGATGGCTGCTTGGACGGTGTCCTGTGTGGTGCGTCGGATGTTCGCTGCCCGTGAGCGGCGATGACCGTGGGCTCGGCTCAGCCTTGATCCGCACCGTCGACCGCGGCTTCGTACGCGAGCAGTGTGTCGACGAACAACTCTCGCTGATCCGGTGTCAGCGGGGCCAACGCCTTGCGCCAGGCAGCCGCACCCGGGGCAAGCCAGGCAGTGATCGCGGGTTGCTGGTCGGCCGCGATGCCGATGATCCGACGGCGTCGGTCCGCCTCGTCCTCACGCCGTTCCAGGATTCCCTTCCGGCTCAGGTCGCCGACCAGCAGGCTCACCGTCGTCGGCGCGACCTGCAGCCGGGCCGCCAGTTCGTTCACGGTCATCGGCCCGTCGAAGAGCAGGTAGGAGAGCAGGGAGAGGTGACGTGGCGCCAGCGCGAAGGACTGCAGCGCCTCGGGCACAGGGATCTTCTTGACTCTGCCGACCATCCGGGGCATGAGCAGCAACAGTGCCCGGACGGCGTCATCGACCTCGTTCTCGCCGCCTTCTACGGCATCGTGCGCTCCATGCCTTGACATCGCACACCCCTCTCCATTTACCTTTGCCATCAAAGGTGTTTTGCTTTGCCTGCAAAGAGAACCCCCTCTCATCGTACGTAACGGCCTGAACGGAGTTGCCACCATGCCGCACTTCAGCGTGCACATCCGCGAAGAAGCCCTCGACGGGACGGTAGAACCGAAGCTGATCAGCGCCCTGACCGACGCGGTCGGTACCGTCTACGGCAAGGAGTTCCGCCGCCTTGTGGGGGTGGATCTGATCGGCGTCCCACAGCACCGTCGGGGCATCGGCGGCAACCCGACCGACAACGATGCACCTCTCGTCACCCTCAGCATGCGCGAGGCGGCGTACCACCTCCCCGAGGTCCCTGACGCTCCCGCCCGCCTGGTCGCCACCACCACCGACGCGATGGCCGTCGTACTCGGCGAGGCCGTGCGCAAGCAGGTCATTGTCACGATCGTCGGCGTCCCCGACGGCCGCACCGGAGTCGCCGGAACGGTGGCCTGACGCGCGTGCGCAGGCCGGGGCCGCCCCGTACCGGCCTGCGCACACACGCCCGCCTCGAAAAGGCTCAACCGCCACAACACCCCATTGATCACCCGCCGGTGATCCCGCCACGGCCGTCCACGTCCATCAGCACCCGCCAAAAGGGCGATATCCGTTCCCATGCCGCATCCGTCAACTCAACACGACCCACCGCAAGATCAATGATCAGACACGGCCCAGGGCGTTTCTTCTGGATCACCCTGCTGACCGGATGACGATGGCGGCGACGTGGCGGGCGGCGAGGCAGTTGGTTTCGGCCTTGTCGTAGGCGGTGGAAACCCTGCGGGAATGAGCAACGCGACATGGGATCCCCTGGCAGCGACATCCCTCCCGGAAGTGCGGCGCCGCGTGGTCATCATGGACGACCTCGCCGGGGTCGAACCGGTGCAGGTCGACTTCGTGGGACGCGGCACAGGCCTTGGGGCGCGCCCCGGGGGCCCTGTGGCCCCCCGAGCAGCCGGACGTGAAAGGCCGGGCACCTTTGCTGTGGCCGGCGATGCCCGCAAATGCGTGATGATTTCCCGAAAGCTGCATCCGTGCCGAACGGATCGCCGAGCGGCAATCCGTTCGATCCTCATGCTCGATGATCGGTACGGATACAGCTTCTGAGTACGGATCAAACGTACTCAGGCTCAGGTTCAGGTTCAGGTTGAGGTTGAGGTTGAGGTTCAGGCGATTCAACGGAAGGCGTTGGCGTTCTCTGAAGCCCACTGCTGAAACGGGCGGGCCGGCGCTCCTATGACCTGTGAAACCGTGTCGCGCACCATCCGCAACTCGTCGTTCACGTCTCCACCCGAGACATCGAGCACCGCGTCCGCGGCCTCCACCCCGAAGACCGCGGCCATCCGTGTGCGGGCCTCCCGGCGGCTGATCTCGGCGAAGGGAACCTCCCTGCCCAGTGCTGCCGCGATGGCCTCGACCTGCTGCCGGGCAGTCACCGGCTCCGGACCGGTCAAGGCATATGTGTGCCCCTGGTGACCGGCCTCGGTCAGCGCCACCCGTGCCACCGACGCGATGTCCGCAGGGTGGATGGTTGGCAGTGCGATGTCCGCATGCGGTGCGCGAACGGTCTCGTGGCCACGGATGGAAGCCGCCCACATCAGGGCGTTCGAGGCGAACTGCGTCGGCCGCAGGATCGTCCAGGCCATGCCGCTCGCCCTGAGCAGTTGCTCCACCGCCAGGTTCTCGCCGGCAGGGCCGAGGCGGGGGTGGGTCTGGACGGTAATCGACGAAACCAGTACGACGTGCTTCACACCCGCCTGGCGGGCATGTCCGAGAATGTCGGCGTCCGAGCCCAGACGCGACACAAGAAACAGCGAGCGCACCCCGTCCAGCGCGGACTTCAACGACGCCGGCTCCGCGAGGTCGCCCTCCACGGCCTCGACCCCCTCGGGGAAGACGGCCCGTGCGGCATTACGGGTGAGACCTCTGAGCGGCCCGACACCGCGGGCGTGCAGTTCCCCCAGCAGGGCACTGCCTATGTTTCCGGTGGCTCCGGTCACGAGGATCATGAGCGTGTTTCCCGTCGTCAGATGATCAGCCGGACGACACGCTAGAACCTCAATCATGCTTCAGGTCAAGGGATCCCTTGGCCGTGCGCGCTGCTGGGCACGTTCGTTCTCGTGTACGCCGACACCGGGCCCCGAATCCGCCAGCAGCAAAATGTGTCACGGGGTACGGCGTCGCGCCAGCCGTCTGCCCCGGTACGGACCGAACCCGGCGTGGGCGAGGGCGAGCAGCGTGACGGCCGCCGGCAGCACCGGCGTCGTTGTGACGTGACCGAGGAGTGTGAGGACGTATGGGGTGAACATGCCGAGGTACGCCGCCGTCCAGAACCGGGCCGTCCAGCCGGCGATTTGATGGGGCGGGGCGAGGGTTGCGGTCCGGGTGAGGCCGTAGGTGAGGGCCAGTCCGTAGCCCGCGCCGAGAACGATCGCGGCGAGGAGGGCAAGGAGCTCGTTCTCGTGGGAGAGCACCCATCTCGCGGTGCGGGCCGGTGACGGCAACCCGGAGGTGCGAATCTTCCGAGCGCTCACGACGGCCCTCACTAAGGTCCTGGGACCGGAAATCAACTCCCGTCCGCTGGGCCCCGGTCGACGAGTGCGTCGCCCGGGACTCCGGTCGTTCCGCCCCGCCCTTCTCCCACTCGGCCCGCTTCTCGACGCTGCGGAGCCGGGGGTGCCCCGCGGAAGCGGAGCGTCGTCGTCGACACCATCGGCCTCCTGCTCGCGGTGCCGGCCGCCACGGCGAGCGTGCAGGACTCCGTGGCCGGCACCCGGCTCTTCGAGCAGGTCTTCGCCGGACACCCCGGCATCAGCAGGATCCGGGACGACGGCGGCGGCTTCCGGGGGAAGTACCGCAGGACGGCGGCGCCCGGCTTTCGTTGAAGTTGAAGCGGAGCCCGTGCCGGTGAACCGCCCGCCCGCCCCCGCCCGTCGCCGGCTCACCGGAAAGCAGTTGCGCTGAACCTCTTGCCGGGTCGACCTGATCTCCCTAATCTGAACCTTCAAATCCCGAGGAAGTACGTACAGCAAGCTGCGTTAGGGCAATTTTTTGAACGATCAAATCCATCAGGCACCCGAAGCAACCACCCCCGCGGCTCCTGCTCGCGGTCCGATGCCGGGCTACCTCGACTACGCCAGGGTCGGCCCCCTCTCCCGCCCGGTCGCCGCCGCGCTCGCCGACGCGACCGGGCTCGCCGCCCGCGTCGACCCCGCCGACCTCGACCGTCTGTTCGCCCTCAGCGGCGCCGCCCTGGCCTCGGCGGCCCGGCTGCTCGACGCCCGTCCGCACGAAATCGCCCTCGCCCCGTCCACCAGCAACGGCCTGTTCACCGTGGCCGCCGCGCTCCACGGCCCCGGCACCGTCCTGGTGCCCCGTGGCGAGTTCCCCGCCAACCTCTACCCCTGGCTCCGCTTCGCCGGCCGTGGTGGCCCCGCCGTCCGACTCGTCGACCCGGCCGGGCAGCGGCACATCACACCCGACCTCCTGCGCCGCCATCTCACTCCCGATGTCACCGCCCTCACCGTCAGCGCCGTCGACTCGCTCACCGGCCACCTGGCACCGCTCGCCGCCCTCAAGGAGGTCCTCGGGCCCGGCCGGCTGCTGATCGTGGACGCCATCCAGGGCCTGGGTGCCGTCGCACTCGAAGCGGATGCCGCCGACATCCTCGTCAGCGGCGGCCAGAAGTGGCTACGGGCCGGCTGGGGAGCCGCACTGCTGCTGATCCGCGACCGGTGCGCCGAGCGCCTGACTCCCGGGCTCGGCGGCTGGGCCGGCGTCGCGGAGCCCTTCGCGCCGCGGCATCCGGCGCCGCCGCTGCCCGGGGCCGCCGCCCACCTCGCCACCAACCCGGACTTCCCGGCCGCCGCGGCCATCGGCGCAGCCATCGACGACCTGTTCGACCAGGGCGGCCCTGCCGCCGTCGGCACTCGTATCCGCGCCACCCTCGCCGACCTGCTCGACCGCGCACGGCAGGCCGGCGCCGATGTCCTGCTGGACGGACTCGGCCCCCACGAGCGCGCCGGTATCGGCACCTTCCGCCTGCCCGGCCACGACCCCGCCGCCGTCCACCGCGCCCTTGAGGCGGCCGGCCTGATCACCACCCGCCGCGACGAGTGGATCCGGCTGTCTCCCCACACCTCCACCCCGGGCGCCGCGGCGGACCTGCTCGCCGAGGCGCTGCACTCCTTCACCCGCCCCTCGTCCCACTCCACGCCCCACTCCCAGGAGCCCATATGTCCCACCAACTGAGCCGCCGCCGACTGCTTCAGCTCGCCACCGCCTCCGTCGCCGGACTCGGCCTCACCGCCTGCGGTGACAACGGATCGGGCAGCGCCGGAGGCGACGGCGACAACGGCAGGATCACCGTCTGGAGCTGGACCACTGCGGCCGAGGGCCTGCGCAGCGTCGTCCCCTCCTTCGAGCGGGACAACCCCGGCATCAAGGTCGACGTCCAGGACGTCGGCAACCCGGCCATCTGGGACAAGATCACCGTCGGGCTCGCCTCGGGCGGCAAGGGCCTCGCGGACGTCCTGCACATCGGCGTCGACTACCTGCCCGGTTACCTGGACAAGTTCCCCGACGGCATCGCCGACCTGTCCAGGCTCGGCGCCGACAAGTACAAGGACGCCTTCGCCAAGGGTCTGTGGCCGACCGTCATGGGCAAGGACAAGGCCGCGCACGCCCTCCCGTGGGAGGTCAACCCGCTCGGTCTCTTCTATCGGCACGACCACTTCGAGAAGGCCGGTGTCGACCCCGCCGACATCAGCGACTGGGACGACATGATCGCCGCGGGTTCGAAGATCCTCGACGCCGCCGGTGTCCGGTTGCTCGGGCTCGACAAGACCGGCGCCACCCAGGACATGGACTTCTTCCAGAACCTGATGCAACTCCAGGACGTCTTCTACTTCGACCAGGACGGGAAGATCACGCTCGCCTCCCCGGCCGCCGTCAAGTCCCTCACCATCATCAAGCGGCTCAACGACGCCGGCCTGATCGCCGACACCGCGGGCCAGGGCGCCGAGAAGCGCCTGCTCAGCCAGGGGAAGCTCGCCACCTACGCGGAGGCGGCCTGGGCCGTGGAGTATCTGGCCTCCACGTTCCCCGGGCAGAAGGGGAAGTGGCGCTCCATGCAGCCGCCCGCCGCCGTTCCCGGGGGCAAGCGCAACGCCATCGTCAACTCCACGTACCTGGCCGTCTCCGGCTCCAGTACACGCCGCAAGGCGGCCTGGCAGTTCATCGAGTACGCGCTCACCAATCCCACCCGGATCAACCGGATGTTCACCTCCGGCGGCGTCTTCCCCGCCCTCCAGGCGGCGTACGACGACCCGAAGTTCAGCGCGCCGCACCCCTTCTACGGCGGCCAGAAGGTGCTGAAGCCCTTCGTCGAATCGCTCTCCGCCGACGCCCGGGCCACCAACTTCACCGGCGACTACGCCCGCGCTCTCAAGTTCGCCAGCGACGCCCAGAGCCAGGTGCTGCTCAAGGGCGCCGACCCGGCCGACGCCCTCAAGAAGGCCGCCGAGCAGCTTGCCCAGCAGACCGGTCGGCAGCAGGCGGTCTGACCACCATGTCCCTCGCCCCGTCCGAACACGCTCCCGCCACCGCCGCCACCCCGGCCGGCCGCGGCACCACCGACCGGCCCGGCCGCACCCGCGCGGGCCGACGCCGGCTGCTGACCCGCACCTCCGTCCCGTACCTGCTGATCATGCCCGCCGTGCTGGGCTTCGCGATCTTCAAGGCGTACCCCATCGTCGCCTCGCTCTGGATCAGCCTCACCACCGGCAACGGCGCCGGTCGGCACTTCACCGGGCTCGACAACTACCAGCGCCTGCTGAACGACCCGCTGTTCTGGACCGCGTTGAAGAACACCGCGCTGATCCTGGTCGTCCAGGTGCCGCTGATGCTCGGCCTCGCCCTGCTCATCGCCCTCGGCCTCAACTCCACCAAGGTCTGGCTGCGCCCGCTCTGGCGGCTGGGCGTCTTCGTCCCCTCGCTGACCGGTCTGGTCGCCGCGGGCGTGATGTTCTCCGTGATCCTCAATCGCGACGCCGGACTGCTGAACTGGGTCCTCTCCCTGTTCGGCATCGACCGGGTGAACTGGCTCGGCAGCCCCTTCTGGGCCCGCGTCGGCGTCGTCCTCGTCATCACCTGGCACTACACCGGCTACAACGCGGTGATCTACCTCGCCGGCCTGCAGGGCATTCCCCAGGAGCTGTACGAGGCCGCGAAGGTCGACGGAGCGGGACCGATCCGCCGCTTCGTCTCGATCACCCTTCCCCAGCTGCGCCCGATCCTGCTCCTCACCGTGGTGCTCTCCACCATCGGCACCCTGCAGCTCTTCGACGAGCCGTACGTCCTCACCGGCGGCGGCCCCGACAACGCCACCTTGACGGTCACCATGTACCTCTACAACAACGGCTTCAAATACTTCGACTTCGGCTACGCCTCGGCTCTCGCCTACGCACTCGCGCTGATCGTGGCCGTGCTCGGCTTCCTGCAGGTCCGCCTGATGGGAGAGCGCAAGTGAAGCGCCGCAGGCTCCTCCTCACCCTCCTTCTCGCGGGCGCCTTCGGGCTCTGCGTCGGTCCGTTCTACTGGCTCGCCATGGCCGCCACGCAGGAGAACAGCGACGTGTTCTCCTGGCCGCCGAAGCTGCTGCCCGGCGGTCACCTCATGGAGAACCTCCAGGGGCTCCAGGATTCCATCGGGCTCACCCGCGTCCTGTTCAACACCGTGCTGGTGGCGGGCGTGCAGACGATCGGCGCGGTCGTCGTCTCGGTCCTCGCGGGCTACGCCTTCGCCAAGTTCGAGTTCCGCGGTCGCAATCTGTTCTTCGTCCTGCTGCTCAGCACCCTCGTCCTCCCCGACACGGTGATGCTCATCCCGATCTTCGAGATGATGATGAAGCTGGGCCTGATCGACTCCTACCAGTCCGTCATCCTCCCCGGCCTGGTCACCCCGTTCGGCATCTTCCTGATGCGGCAGGCACTGCGCTCCATGCCCGACGAACTCCTGGACGCGGCCCGCGTCGACGGCGCCGGCGAACTGCGGGTGCTGTGGCGGATCGTCATCCCGGTCAACCGGCCGGTCATCGCGGCGCTCGCACTGTTCGTCTTCCTCGGCGGCTGGAACCAGTTCGTCTGGCCGCTGATCGCGCTGCGCAGCCCCGACATGTACACGCTGCCCGTGGCCACCGCCACCCTGCAGGGCCTTGCGACCACCAACTACGCGCAGGTCCTGCTCGCCGCAGCCATCGCCGCCGTCCCCGTGATGGCCCTCTTCCTCGTCCTGCAACGCCAGTTCATCTCCGGCCTCCTGGCCGGGGCCACCAAGGAGTGACCATCGTGACCACCGACCCGCGCCCCGCCGACGAGCCCGCCGAGAGCCCGCAGGCGCTCACCGAGCCGGTTTCCGCCCCGCAGGACGCCACCCCGCAGCAGCCCGTCCCGGCCTGGCACCCGAACACGCCGGCCGTGACGGCCCCCGGCACCGTGGTCCACCGGCAGCTCGCCACCGGACTGCTCCACTGTGCCGGCGCCCCGCTCACCGTCCACCTCACCGGGCTCGGCTGCGACCGGCTGGAGACCGCCGTCACCCCGGTCGGCGACGGCGTGGCCCTGATCGAGGTATCGGCGTCGGCCGCGGCCACCGTCCGCGCCGAATGGCGGATCCCCTGCATGGGGGCCACCGCCTACTGGACCCCGGACACCAACGCCTCCCGCTGGCTGCCGCCGTCCTGGATCGCCCCCCGGACCGTCTCGCTCGCGCTGGGCGCCCCCGTCGCCAGTCTGGTCGGCGCCGACGACCGCGCTCTGTGCACCGCCGCCGCCGGCGAGACCTCCGCACCCGTGCGCGTCGGCGCCGGAGTGGTGGAGGAGAGCGGCGAGTTCGCCTTCGCCGTCGAGCAGGACCTCACCCCGGACGGTCCGCCGCTGCGGCTGCGGATCGACCTCAGCGGCCGCCACTTCGCCGCCACCCTGCAGGCCGTCACCGCCTGGTGGGCCGAGGGCCTGGACCACCCCGGCACCGCCCCTGCCGCCCGGATGCCCGCCTACTCCACCTGGTACAGCCTCCACCAGAACGTCGACGCCGCTGCCGTCGAACGCCAGGCCGCACTCGCCGCGGCCGTCGGCTGCGAGAGCATCATCGTCGACGACGGCTGGCAGACCACCGACCGCGCCCGCGGCTACGGCCACTGCGGCGACTGGGAGCCCAACCCGGCGGCCTTCCCCGACCCCTCGGCCCACGTCGCCGAGGTCCACCGTCTCGGCCTCGCCTACCTCCTCTGGTACGCATTGCCGTTCATCGGCCGGCACAACGACGCCTGGGACCGCTTCCAGGGCATGATCCTGCGCGAGGAACCCCACCTGGACGCGGCCGTGCTCGACCCCCGCCACCCCGAGGTCCGCGCCTACCTGGTCGAGAAGGTCTCCCGCGCCGTCGAGCAGTGGGACATGGACGGTCTGAAGCTCGACTTCATCGACCGCTTCGCCGTCACCGACCCGCCGCCCGCCCCGGCCGGCGCCGACCGCACCGCCGTCCACGAGGGCGTGCTCCAGTTGCTCGCCGACCTCGACACCCGCCTGCGCCGCACCCGGCCGGACGTGATCGTCGAGCACCGCCAGCCGTACGTCAGCCCCGGGCTGTGGCCGTACGCCACCATGGTCCGCGCCACCGACTGCCCGCTCAGCCCCGCCGAGAACCGCCAGCGCACCGTCGACTGCCGGCTCACCGCGGGCCCGCTCGCCGTCCACGCCGACATGATCATGTGGAACTCCGCCGAGCCGCCCGAGTCCGTCGCCGTCCACCTCGTCAACGCTCTGTTCTCGGTGCCGCAGATCTCCGTCGACCTCGCGGCCCAGAGCCCCGATCAGCTCGCCACCCTGCGCTTCTGGCTCGGTGTCTTCCGCCGGTACGCCGATGTCCTCCAACTCGGCGTCCTGGAGCCCGTGCGACCGGACCTCGGCTACCCCCTGGTCCGCGCCCGCGACCACCACACCACCGTGGTCGCACGTTACGCGCCACTGCCCGTCGCCCTCCCGGACCGGCACGTCGCGGACGGCCCGCAGACCCTGCTCGTCGCCAACGCGGACGGCGACCCCGTGGTGCTCCTGACCGCCACCCGACCGGAACGGACCCTCGCCCTCGTCCAGGACTGCCGTGGTGAGATCCTGTCGGAGACCGTGCTCGACCTCGTCGCCGGTGTGAACTCGGTGACCGTGCCGACCGGTGGCCTGCTCACCCTGACCCGCGAGCACTGACGAACGAGGCCGGGGGGCGGCCACCCGCCGCCCCCAGCCCGCCGACCACAGAGGAACGATGACCGCTCGACAGGTGACCATCGAGGACGTCGCACAAGCGGCCGGAGTCTCCCGCCAGACCGTCTCGAACGCCCTCAACGCGCCCCACCGGCTGCGCGCCACCACCCTCGCCCGGGTCACCGCCGCCATCGACGAACTCGGCTACCAGCCCGACCAGTCCGCCCGCAGCCTGCGCACCGGCACCCGCAAGGTCATCGGCTATCCCGCCCCCGCCGACAACCCCGCCGACCCCAACCCTCTGATGGGCGGCTTCCTCCAGGCGCTGGTGACCGCCGCCGACGCCGTCGGCCACCGCATCCTGGTGTTCCGCTCCGACCCCCAGCAGGGCGCCGGAGCGGTCGCCAGGTCCTTCAACGGCCTGATCGCGGCCCGCCAGGTCGACGGGTTCGTCCTCTCCGACGTCGTCCACGACGACCCCCGCGTCGACGTGCTCACCGAGGCAGGCTTCCCGTTCGCCGCCTTCGGCCGCACCGCCCCCGGCCGCCCGCAGAACTGGGTGGACATCGACTCCACGGCCGCTACCGCCGCCCTGGCCACACTCCTGCTCGACCAGGGCCACCGCCGGATCTGCTACCTCAACTCCGCCGCGTCCCTGCCCTGGCTCGCCGACCGCAGGGCCGGCTTCCTGCAAGCCGCGGCCGCCGCCCCCGACGGCGCCTTCGAGGTCGGCGTCCCCGACGACGATCCGGCCGCGCTCTCCCACGCCGTCCAGCGCCTGCTCACCGGCCCCGACCGCCCGACCGCCCTCGTCTGCGCGAACGACTGGCTCGCCCTGACCGCCTACCAGGCCGTCCGCGCCGCGGGCCTCGTCGTCGGCGACGACGTCGCCGTCACCGGCTTCAACGACATCCCGCTCTGCACGCTGCTCCAGCCCGCGCTCACCAGCGCGCGCCTGCCCCTGGCCGCCATCGCCCACGCCCTCGTCGACCGGCTGATCACCGCCGTCGAGGACCCCGCCGCAGTCCCGGCGAGCGGGCTGCTGCTTCCCGCGGAGCCGGTCGTACGCGGCAGCACGCCGGGGCGGTAGCGGCGGCCACCGCCCGTCACACCGACTCGGCGGCCTCGCGCGGCGGGGCCGAAGCCGAGAAGAGCCGTGCGAGGTGCTCGCATGGCATCGTCGAGGAAGGCCGCCATGACCCACGTGATCGAAGCCCCCCACACCGAGGACGCCGAGTCCCTGGGGCTCGTGCAGTTGAGGGCCTGGCTGCAGACGTATCCCAACGAGAAGGCAGGGATAGACGAGAGATGGATACGTGAGCACCGCGGCTACTCCGCCACCGCGGAAGGGATCGCTCAGTGGCGGACGTTCATAGTGGCAGCGAAGCAACAGCCGGACCTGCTGTTCTGCCGCGTCGTCCGCTCCGATACGGAGATCGTCGGTTTCCTCTGCGGCCGCCGGGACGATGGGGTCGTCCTCGGGCCGATGTATCTGCTGAACGAGGCCCAGGGCAAAGGTGTCGGGGGGCGGATGATGAGCGAATTCCTCGCCTGGGCGGGAAGCGCGCCCATGCGCCTGTGGGTCACGGAGTACAACGAGCGCGCGGTCCACTTCTACGAGCGCTACGGATTCAAGACCACGGGTGAACGAGAGATCTGGCGAGGAAGGCTGCCCAACGTGCGCATGATCCGCGACTCCGAGCCGAGTGACAACCTCAGCTGAGCCGCCCGGTTCCGGACTCGCCGCGACGCCACGTTCCGCACGACTTGCCACCCGGGTGGGCCACCGGTCGCGCCTCGCTCCTGGGGCGGGACGCGGCGGCGTCCGGGGTGGCCAGGCGCCCACGACATCGCCTCAAGGCGTGCAGAGCGCGTCCTGCCGTCGGCACCGACCGCTTCTCGGTGCCGGCCCGCCTGACCGTTTCCACGGATCGCCTCCGCTCGCGCGCAGAGCACACGCCTCTTGCCACTCCAGAACTCGCGCACCTCGGCTCACCTCGGCTCACCTCAGCTCACCCGGAGAGCACCGTCCTCGACGGATGCCCCGTCTTACGCCCTACTTCGGCGCCTGGAAGCCGCCGATCTTCTGTTCGAGCAGCTCGGCCAGCCGCAGTGGGGTGCGGTCTTCGAACATCGGACCGATGAGCTGCACTCCCACCGGCAGTCCCTCGGGGGATGGGCCCGTTGGTATGGCGGTGGCGGGCAGACCGGGCATGGTCGCCAGACCGGCCCAGACGAGCTGGTCGAAGTACGGGTACTCGACGCCGTCGATGTCGATCCGGCGTTCCCTCGGATCGGGGTTGTGGTCGTGCGAGAACGCGGGAGTGGGGGTGATGGGACACACCACGGCATCGAACTCCGCGAAGAGCTGCCGCCAGCCGTAGCGGTGAAGCTCCCGACGGCTGTTCGCCTCGATCCAGTCTCGGTGGCTGAAGACCATCCCGCGCAGCCGCGTCGCATCGAGACTCTGGTCGTCCGCCCCCAGTTGGGCGGCGCGGTCCTGCAGCTGCTCGAATGCCTCGACGGGAAAACGTGCAACTGATCCCGAGAACAGCAACAGCGTGTAGAGCAGGGCGGCTTCGGTCAGATCGGGCAGGAGCGAACTGTGCCGTTCGACGCCGGCGCCACCGTCGACGAGCGCGTCGGCCACCCGGTTCACACCCGCCCGCACAGCGGCCCCGGTCGGAATGAGCGGATGCTCGTCGAGAACCAGGACCCGGAAGTCACTGAGCCGGTCGTGACGCGCCGGCGGCAGCGTTACGTCATGCGCCACACCGAGCGTCAGCGGGTCCGGTCCGGCCATGACGTCGAGCAGCAGCATGAGGTCGCGGGCGGAGCGCGCCATCGGACCGACGACAGCGAGGTCAAGTTCGGTCGGCAGGGCCAACGCGCCCGGCGCCACCATGCCGCGGGTCGCCGCGAGCCCCAGGGTCGGCTTGTGCGCGTAGACACCGCAGAAGTGGGCGGGTGTGCGCAGCGAGCCGGCGAGGTCGGAGCCGATGGACAGCGCGCCGAATCCGGACGCCAGGGCAGCGGCCGATCCGCCGGAGGACCCGCCTGACGTGCGACCGTGATGCCACGGGTTGTTGGTGGTGCCGTATAGCTCGTTGAAGCTCTGAATATCTTGTAGCCCTACGGGCACATTCGTCTTGCCGAGCACCACCGCGCCTGCGGCCTTGAGCCGGGACACCTGCACCGCGTCCTCGGCCGGCAGGTAGTTCCGGTGTAGTGGCATGCCCCAGGTCGTGGCCAGGCCGGCGATGTTGTAGGACTCCTTGACCGTCACAGGAATGCCGAGCAGCGGCCGGTCCTCACCGCGGGCGCGCGCCTCGTCGGCACGCCGCGCTGCGACCCGTGCACGGTCGAAGTCGGGCACACAGATCGCGTTGATCGCCTCGTCGTCCTTCTCGATACAGGCGATTGTCTCGTCGGTCAGGTCCGCCGAGGTCACTTCACCAGCCCGCAAGGCAGTCGCGAGGTCTTCGGCTGTCAGAAAATTCCGTTCCATGAATCGGACGGTACGGGGCCCTGGGAGAAGTCACGAAATGACGTTTCACGCAACCGGGTTGGCGCCTCAGGCCACAGGCAACTCGCCCGGCCCCGGCGATGTCGCGTCGATTTCGATTTCGATGTCGATCCGCGCCGTGCGAAGGCTCCGCTTCACGCAGAACGGAGACCGGCACGGTGGAGTTGACCGCGCGGCCTCTCCGCCCTGCATGAGGCCGCATTGCCACGGTGCCCGCCCTCATCGCGCATTCGCGCCCGGGATCAGCTCGTTGGCCGCGCCGTGCCCACCGGCCGTCGGCGTCGCCCGCCGCCGACCGGATCGGGGCGTCCGCGACCGGCTCCGCGATCCGGCTGCTTCCCGCGGCATCCTCGAACTCGGCGGCCTCTCCCCCGTGTTCGGGCCGTCGTGCTGCACACCCCAGGTGGCCGGGAACTGGTCGGCAACCTGTCAGCAGACATGCGTGCCCGAGCTATCCGGAGATGATGCTGGGATCGGCGCCGATCAGATCGCAGCTTGCGTCCCACAGCCGCGCCGCGGCCCAAGGGTCGGCGAGGTGGTTCCACACGGGTTCACGTCGGGGCTCGCCGCGCAGGCCGAAGACACGTGGGCCCCATAGTTCGCCTCCGTGCACAGCTGGGTCGAGCACTGCTCGGACAGCGGACCATGCGCCGGCGTGCTTGCCCTGGACGAGGAGGGCCGCAGGTGCCGCGCTCAGCCGTGCGCCGTTCGTTCGCACATGGACCGGTGGCCGTGACGGGGTGAGGGAGTCCAGCGCGCCGCCGGGATGGACCACCACGCTCGCCACCGTGCTGCGGGCAACGCGCAGGCGGCGGTCGAGTTCGATGCCGAAGTACATCTGTGCCAACTTGGAGCGTCCGTAGGTGCGCTTGGGCCGGTAGTCCTTCCAGGACTGCAGGTCGTCCAGGTCGAGCCGCTCGGACTTCGCAGCGAAGCTGCCCATGGTCACAACGCGGGCTGCCGGCGCAGCCGACAGCAGTGGTATCAGCCACTGGGTCAAGGCGAAGTGCCCGAGGTGGTTCGTGCCGAACATGAGCTCGTGACCGTCCCCGGTCTCCTTGCGCGGGGGGTCGTCAAGCGCGACGCCGGCGTTGTGGACCACCGCGTCGAGGTGCTCCACCTCCAGCGATTCCACCGCTGCTTCGAGCGACGAGAGGTCGGCGAGGTCCAGCCGTACGGCCCGCACCCGTGCGCCGGGAACACGCGCACGGATCGAGGCAGTGGCGACCTCGGCCTTGGCGGGATTCCGGCTGCCGATTACGACGGTGGCTCCGGTTGCGGACAACTGCTCCGCGATGAAGTACCCGATGCCGGCGTTGCCGCCGGTGACCAGGAAGACGCGGCCATCAGCGGCGGGCAGCCGTTGGACATTCCAGGACGGGGTTGAGGATGTGGACGACATGGCGACAGGGTTCCTTGCTGTTGAAGGCGGCTGCGGCTGCTCCCTTGGGCAACGCGACACCCACGGTTCCAGCGTCCACCGACACATCGCCCATGGATCACCGACAGTCCCGCCGGACAGCCGACATCCCGCCGACGCGGAAGCAATTGTCAAGACCTGTGGATGGCCGCGGTGATCGAACTGGGATCGGCTGCGGTTCTTGGTCAGCCGCAGAGGGCGGCAATGGACTGGAACGCCTGGCATGGCAAGTACGACGCAGCGGGCTCCTGGATGGCACGGAGGCTGCGGACCGTTCAATCGCAGACCCGGGCTGCCGTGGACGATGCCCCGGCCGGGCAGCTGAAGGTGATCAGCCTGTGCGCCGGGGACGGCCGCGACCTCCTCCATGTCCTGTCCGATCATCCGCGCCGCCACGAGGTGCGGGCGCGGCTTGTCGCATTGGACGCCCGCAACACCGCAGCGGCTTCGGAGACTGCCCGACCGGCAGAGCTGGACCAGGCCGAGGTAGTGACGGGCGACGCCTCACTTGTCGACCACTACCAGGACGTGACCCCCGCGGACCTCGTTCCGGTCTCCGGTGTCTTCGGAAACATCACCGACAACGACATCAAGGGCACCATCGGCGCTTGCAACCGGTTGTGCAAAACCGGTGGCACCGTCATCTGGACCCGCAACCGTGCCGCCCCCGACCGAGCGCCCGTGATCTGCGAGTGGTTCGGCGAGCAGGGTTTCGAACTGCAGTGGCTGTCCGAACCAGGTGCTGGCTACGGGGTCGGTGTGCACCGGTTCACCGGCACGCCTCGCCCCCTGCGTACCGGCACCCGGCTGTTCGAGTTCGTGGGCTACGACGTGCTCCGTCAGCGCGAGACTGCACAATCCGGCTGGCCTCTGTCATGGCAGCCCAACTCCTGCCGGCCGATGGTGGCCGTTGCGGGCCACGTCGTACGCGGCGTGCCGGCCCGAACGGACACTGCGCATGGGATGGAGCGTAGGCGGTGCGGCTTCGCGGCGACCACGGGCATTCAGGACTGGTGCGGATCCGTGGGTGTCAGTGGCGGGGATGGTTGGGATTGTGGGGATGACGATGCCGGCGACGGTCGGCATCCCCAGGACGGCCGTTGTCGGGCGACGGGCGATGAGGCTGTCGAGCTGGGCGAGTTTCTCCTCCGCTCCGGCAAAGCCGGCCTGGAGGCCCTCGACCTCGCCGCACCAGACCGAATGACTCTGCCTTCAGCGCGTTTCACGTGGCTCCCCCGGCGTGCTGCGGATCGCGTCTCAGGTCATGTCGGTGCGAGGGTCGATGGCCCAGTGGTTGGCTCGTAGGACTCGACCGGCGAAGGGCACGTCCTGATCGCCCAGGAACCTGAAACCGAGGGATCGGCAGATCCCGTTCGACGGGACGTTCGTTGCTGCCGGGAATGCATGTATGAGCCCCCACCGGTCGTCGTCGCGAGCCAGGTCGAGCAGCATGCGCACGCCTTGCTTGCCGAGTCCACGTCCCTGGAACTCCGGCAGTACCATCCAGCCGATCTCCGAGATCCACTCGGCGCCGGCGCCGTGGGCCCACAAGGTCACGGTTCCCGCGACCACTCCCGGATCGGCCTCATCGGGCACGATCATCTTTGTCCAGCCCGTGTCCTGCGCAGCCTGTTGAACGTCACGCCGAACCTTCGCCTCCATGCCCTCGCGAGGCAATGGGCCGCCGAGCTGGGCCATCATGACCGGGTCGCATCGCATCCGAACGTAGGCGTCGACGTCGCCGCACTCAACATCACGTAGCAGCATCTGTGTTGCTCCCTCGCCTACTGGCTTCATGCTTCTCCCACGATCATTCCGGGAAGGCCGTTGGACATCGACGTCGTCGCCGGCGGCGGCTGATTTCGGATGCGATGCTCCGTACGGGCGCGGAGGGTGTGGCCGGCACTCTTCGAGGGATCTTTCGAGCGCTTACCAAGACCTGTGGACGGGAGCCGCGCCTACCCAGCGATGGTAGGCGTCCACGTCGACGTTGCTGCCGCACACGATGGTGACCACGTGTCGGCCGGCGAAGCGGTCGCGGTCTTCGAGGACCGCCGCGATGCCGAGCGCGGCCGACGGTTCGACGACGAGGCCGGCGTGGTCGAGGAGCATCCTCATACTGGCGGTGATCGACGCCTCCCGAACCAGGACGGCGTCGTCGGCGACCAGGAGGAGGTCGTCCAGAACGGCTGGAATGGGGCGCCGGCCGGCGACGCCGTCAGCAATGGTGTCGGTCGAGTCGGTGGTGACGACGCGCCGCCTGTGCCACGAGTGTGTCATCGCCGGTGCGCCCAGCGGCTGGACGCAGATCACCTCGACATCGGGTGCCGAGGTCTTCACCACATGACCCACGCCGGTGGCCAGCGCCCCGCCGCCGAGAGCGATCAGGACCGTGTCGAAGGACGGCACGGTGTCCACCAGTTCCAGGCCGATGGTCGCCGCACCCTCGCAGGTCTCGATGTCCAGGCTGTCTTCGAGCAGCCGGATACCGTCGCAGCGCGCGATGGCCGCGGCCCGCTCGCGAGCCATCTCGTGGTCGCCGTCCACCAGTTCCAGCCTGGCGTCCAGTGCGCGGATGCGATCAAGCTTGGCCGCTGTCGCGAAGCGTGATGCCACGACGGTGACGTCGAGTCCCCGGCCACGACCGGACCAGGCGAGGGCTTGGCCGAGATTGCCCGCGCTGGCGCACACCACGGCCCGTGGGCCATTGTCGGCGAGCAGGCTCGCGACTACCTCGGTACCTCGGGCCTTGAAGCTGCGGACCGGGTTCGCCGTTTCGAGCTTGATACTCACCGTGCACCCGAGGTCGGGCTCCAGCGCCTCGCACCGGTACAGCGGAGTGTCGAGAAAAGCCGGGTCGATTACCCGGCGTGCCGCCCGGATCCGAGCAGTGTCGAGGCGCGTCTCCCGCATGGCACAGAAGCGTAGGGCCGCCGACGCTGTTTCGTCAGCAATTGAAGGGTAAGCCGGTTGGTGCATGGTCAGGCGGGTGCGTCTTCCCGGTGTGCGGCCGGGACGCCGTTCCGAGCCGGGCGCGTGCGCCGACCATGCGGTCGTTCACTTGTGGAGTGCTCCGACGCTTCGCCCTGCAAATCCGTGACGTGTGCCGCTGGACCACGACGTCGTGGTCGGAGGACGCTCAGGTTCTTTTCCCGCACTCTCCGACTCGACGTGAGTTGCGTTCCCCGTCGGACCCATCTCTGCGAGCACATGCGGCGCGGGTGCTCAGCTCCCCCTGCCGAGGCTGCGAACCGAACCCGCCACCCGGCTGAGACGCAAGCGCGGAGGCATGGTGCGCGTACGCGACCGAGCAGAACCGCCGCTGGTACCAGCGCAACCCGAACGGCGCGGACGCCATCGCGGGTACGACGAAAGCTGCTGGAACCGCTCGGGAGCGCACGGTCGAGTACCTGCTCTTGGAACGGCTGGAGCAGTTGCGCATGCAGGAGACGGCGCGTGCCGAGCAGGCCGCGCCGTGGACGCTTGCGGATGCGCCCTGTTCTTGTCCGGGACATGGGCTGCCCGAACGCCTACTGCCGGGCTTCACGATGTGGCGGATCTCGACTTCCTCCGGGGCCGGGTTCTCCTGGAGAACGTGCCCTTCTGCCGAACCGGACGTACTGCGGGGCACCGGCTCGCGCCCCCGGCCGGCGTCACCCGCTCCGGCCTGCCCTCAGAACACCATGCCGCTACGTCCTCTCCTCCTGGTCGCACATCGGGCCGGTAGCCGTCGAGATGCCATGCCATGGTCCCGTTGCCGATCGGGCAGTGCCAGGAGGAGTCCCAGGACCTCGGCGGCTTCGCTCTGCTCCTCCAGCACGGTGTCTGGCCGTGCCGGCCCGGGGGTTGGCAGCTCGGCTTCATGACGTGAAAGACGCCCGCGTTCGTCATCGCGTTCGCAGGTCTCCAACGCCGTACGGCGAGCAGTCACACGTACCCATGCCTTTGACTGTGACACGTCGTCCGGCTGGTGGTTCAGCAATCGCAGGGCGGCCCGTTACTCGTACCGGTACTTCAGCGAGTCCGCCTCCGCCTGCTCGATGTCGGCGATCGTCAGCTCCGGCATCCGCAGCTGGGCCAGCGTCACCTCGGCCGAGGTCGGCTGGGCGTCCGCCGGCAGCCACCGCTCCGAATTCCAGGCCCCGCTGCGCAGCAGCGACTTGGGGCAGTGCGGGTAGACCTCCTCGATCCCCAGCACCAGCGCACTGGCCGGCGGCTTGCCCACAGCGGTCAGCTGCGACAGCAGCTCCGGGCGGGTGGAGACGACAGCCCGGCCGTTCACCCGCAGGGTGGTGGTCCGCCCGGGGATGACGAACAGCAGCCCGGCCCGTCCGGTGGCGATGACGTTCTGCAGGGTGTCCAGACGCTTGTTGCCTGTCGCGTCCGGTATCGCCACCGTCCGGGTGTCCAGGACGGCGACGAACCCGGCGGGGCCGCCGCGCGGCGAGACGTCGCAGTTGCCCTCGGCGTCCGCGCTGGCGACCAGAACCAGCGATGAGCATCCGATCAACCGCCGGGTGTGCTCGGTGAGTTCGGTCATCTGCTTGCGCACGGCCGCGGCGCTGGGGAGTCCGTAGGCCCCGCGCAGCGCCTCCTTGTCGGGCACGGCGTCGAGGCGGAGCGAGTCGAAGGCACTGCCGGCGAGGGGTGTGGTCATGCCTCCGACCCTAACGAGCCGACCTGCGAGTGATCCTGGTCGGTGGGGCGGGGGCATCGAGACGCCCGCGCGAGTTGCCTGGTGCGTGGAGATCAACAGGCCCGCACGGCCATGTCCCATCGTGTTTTCTGCGGGCTGTCGCGCCGACATCCGGGCGAGTTGGCGGCGGGACTCGCCCCGCGCCGGGTGGCGCCCGCGGCGAGTCCGGGCGACGTGAGGGCGAACGTCGGAGGGAGGCGGGCCGGGCCGAAGTACGAACCGGTCTTCAGCGACCGGCTCCTGGTGGCACTGGCCCATCTGCGGACCGGGCTCACCCATGAGGCGTTGGGCGTACTCCACGAGGTGGGGTCCTCCACGATCGGCCGAGCGCCCCGGGAGGTCCCCCCCAGGGGTCGCCGTCCCGGCCGACGGGCCTTAGTCTCCGACCGCGCCGCCGAACGACCCACCCGGCACAACCCGAACACGGAGCTGATGCACGTCCGCACCACGGCCTGCTGAACCACCCGCTTCCCGAACCCACAGACCGACACGCCCCGACATCAATCGCGGGTCAGCACGTGATCGCCCTGCTCGCCGCACAAGCCTCGCGCCTGGATCGCGCTCCGAAGAAGGTTGCCAAGGTCTGGCCGCTCCGAATCGTGCTCACCGGTGCGCCTACGTCTCGTTCAGTGCCGCGGCAGCCGCGTCGACGAAGGGCGTGATCAGCCGAATGTAGGCACGTAACGTCTCTTGGAACTCACGGCGGTTCTCACGGCAGGCGTTCTCGGCCATGGCCGCCAGAGCTGTGGCGAGCGTGCCCGACATGATCAACAGGTTCGACGCTGCGACTTGGACCGTGGAAGGGCCTTCCAGTTCAACCAGTGTCACCGCCCGACGCAACCGCTGGTGCCGGTCGCGGTGTGCGGACAGGGCGGCTGCACACTCGGTGATCGAGAGACCGTCGACCACTCGGAGTCCGTCAGCGACGACCTGGGCCTGCTCGATGAGTTCCAGGTACGCCGCCCGCCGAGTCTGACGGGTGCCTTCGCGGCGCTGCGCCTCAGTAGTCGCATCGACCTGGACCCGGGCAGCGCGGGCGTTGCCCCTGCTGGTCAGCCAGCTCGCCAGCGAACTGGCCGCGATCGCCGTCACACCTGTGAGGCCGGCGACGAACAGCGAGTTGTCAGACATGCCCAGGAGTCTCTCCGAGAAGACCCCACGACGGCCACCGCTTCCTGATCAGTACCCGATGTGTTACGTCCTGAACATGATCATCCGACCCATGGGCGGCCAGGTAACGGGGAGGAATATGTACCTCTGGCGCCCGTGGAACCGAGTCGCGTCACACCTGTGGGGTCTGCTGCGAAGACGGAGTGGCGAGGCCGGCGAGCATGAGGCTGAAGGCTCGGGCCGCGCGTGTGTCGAGTTCGTCGACGGGGATGCCGGTGTCGCGGGCGTAGGCCTCGCGGAAGATGACATAGCCCATCTGCGCAGCGGCGGTCATGACGTGGGCGGCGAGGATGTCGGCGTCATCGGGCAGTGAGCCGTCGGCCTGGTCGCGTTGCAGGGCCTGCAAGGTCTGGGCGAGACGAGGCAGCGGGCTGAAGCTGTCGTCGCGGTCGAGTGCGAGCAGCGCTTCGAGTTTGACGAGTTCCGGCTCGCCGAGGCGGTGACGGAACATCGCGAGGCGCCGCTCGGCGAACGGCTGCTCCCAGTGGTCGTCGCGGTCTTCGGTCTGGTTCTCGACGAGGTCGGCTGCCGCGGCGCGGAGCAGGGACTGGCGGGTGCCGAAGTACTGGTAGATCTGCCCGTGGTTGACGCCCGCCTCAGCGGCGATCTCGCGGAGGTTCACCCCGGCGAGGACTCCGTCGCGATCGAGCAGGGTGCGTGCGGCGGCGAGCAGATCCGCCTCCGTCTCCTCTCTGCTGCGGCGGCGGCGCCGCTTCTTGCCCGTCTCGGCCTGTTCGACCTCGCGCGTGTGGCTCTTGGTCATGTGCTGCTCCCCGTCCGTCCTGGATGAATCTTCCCGCCTCAGCCCTTGCCGCGCCGAGATGGCCACTCTATGGTCCCACTAACAACGTTTCGTTAATAACGAAACGTGAATAGTGTGCGAAGGGGCACCCATGTCGACACTCCCTCTGGCGGGCATACGCGTCCTCGACCTGTCCACCGTGCTGGCCGCACCGGTCACCGCCACGTTCCTCGGCGACTTCGGCGCCGAGATCGTCAAGGTCGAAGATCCCGGCCGCGGCGACTTCACCCGCGGCACGACCCCGGGCGCCCGGTCCCCGTACTGGGCCCAGGAAGCCCGCAACAAGAAGTCCGTCACTCTCGATCTGCGCACCGAGGCCGGGCAGCGGATCGTGCGCCGGCTCGTGCCTCACTTCGACGTAGTCATCACCAACTACCGGCCGCCGACACTCAAGGCCTGGGGCCTGGACCCGGACACCCTGCGGGAACTCGCTCCGGACACGGTGCTCGTGTACGTGACGGGATACGGGCTGACCGGGCCGTACAGCGACCGCGGTTCCTTCGACCGGATCGCGAGCGCGTTCGCCGGCCTGACCTACGTCACCGGAGACGAGGACCGTCCGCCGGTGCGCAGTGGGTATTCGACGATCGACTACATGGCCGCCTATCTGGGGGCGTTCTCGGTGGTCACCGCGCTGTACCACCGGGACACCGCGGGCGGCGGTGGACAGGTGATCGATCTGGCGCTGTACGAGGCGGGGTTCAGAGCATCCGAGGACGCGCTCGCCGCGTACGCGACGACCGGCAGGGTGCGGGAGCGCCTCGGTAACCGGAACCCTCAGATCGTGCCCGCCAGCGACTTCACGGCCTCCGATGAACGGCGCGTGTCGATCCACGCCGGCACCGACGCCCTCTTCGGCCGGCTCGCCGCCGTCATGGGCCGCCCGGAGCTGGCGGTGGATCCCGCGTACGCCACACGAGCGGCACGCGCCGAACACGCGGATTCCCTCTACACACTGATCGCCGAATGGGCCTGCGGCCACTCGGCGGACGAGGTGACGAAACTGCTGAGCGATGCCGGGATCCCGGCATCGCCGCTGATGAGCATCGCGGACATCGCCGCTGACGCGCACTACCAGGAGCGGGGCACGCTCGTCACAGTCGACGACCCCGACTTCGGGCAGCTCCTGATGGTCGCCCCCCTGCCGAAGATGTCGAAGACTCCGGGCAGCATCCGCTCCACCGGCCCGGTGCTCGGCGAGCACAACACCGAGGTCTACCGGGGTGTGCTCGGCCTCGGCGAGGACGAACTCGCCGAACTGTGTGCCCTTGGCGTGATCTGAACCTCCCGCCTTCCCGCCCCTTTTCCTTTCGGGAGGTCACGCGCCCATGGCCCTCACCTTGCAGTCCGCCGCGCTCGGGATGCGTCTCGACCGGCTCCCGCTCAGCACGTTCCACCGTCGCCTGGTCCTCGCCCTGGCCGGGATGATCCTCTTCGAGTGGGTGGAGACGTACGCATTCGCGTTCGTAGCCCCCGCCCTGCGCGAGCAGTGGGGCATGCCACTGTCCACGGTCGCCGTCGTGGCCGGTATCAGTCAGCTCGGCGCCTTCGCCGGGGGTGTGCTCGGCGGCTACCTCGCCGACCGGATCGGCCGCCGACGCACCATGCTGGCGTGCGTCACCCTCTACTGCACCGCCACCGTCGGCTGCGCCCTGGTCCAGAACCCGTGGCAGCTGATCACCGCCCGCACCGCGGCCCACTTCGGCGCCCAGGGGATGGCCGTGGCCGCCATCGTCGTCCTCGCCGAGTTCGTCCCCGCCGCAGCCCGGGGGCGCCTGCAGACATACAAGGTGGCGGTCGGCTCGCTCGGCATCCCCATTGCCGCCTGGGCCGGCTATTTCCTGGTGCCCATGGGGACGTGGGGGTGGCGAGTCGTCTTCGGCCTCGGGCTGTTCGGGGTCGTCTTCGCCTGGCTGATCCGCCGTTGGGTTCCGGAGAGCCCCCGCTGGCTCGCCTCCCGCGGCCGAATCGCCGAGGCCGAGGACATCGTCCGGTCGATCGAGCTCCAGTGCGGCATCCGGCCCCCGGCCGACGGGCCGGCAGCCCGCTCGGCAGACAGCCTCGCCACGCCCGCGACATCGCCCGCACCGGTCACCGCCGCCGCCCCGCCGCGCCCCCGTATCGCCGAACTCTGGGCTGACGCCAATCGCCGGAACTTCCTCATCGTCACCACCATGTGGGTGACCGGCCTGCTCGCCTACTCCGCCTACAACACCTGGACGCCCACGCTCCTCGCCGAGACCGGACTCGACCTCGACGACACCCTGCTGCTGTCCGCCGCCCTGGCCACAGCCGCCCCGCTGGGCGCGCTGGCCGCCGTACCGCTCATCGACCGCTGGGACCGGCGCCGTACCCAGCTCGCCCTCGGAGCCCTGTCCGCCACTGCTCTCCTGCTGTTCTCGGCCGTCCGCGCGCCCACCGCCGTCCTGGTGTTGGGCTGCCTGGTCAGCCTGCTGTTCCAGATGGCCGTGCCCTTCCTCCAGGTGTACTCGGCCGAGATCTTCCCCACTCCGATCCGGGCGCTCGGCTCCGGCACCGCCAATGCCCTGTCGCGGATCTTCAACTTCGCCGCGCCCATGCTCGTCGCCGCCGTCTACACCGGCGCCGGCTACACGGCCGTCTTCGTCCTGCTGGCCGCACTCAGCGCCACCGGCGGCCTCATCGCCGCCCGTTACGGCCCACGCACCACCGGCGTCAGCCTCGAAGCCACCACCCCTGACACCGCCCAGCCCCGCAAGGAGCCCACCACGCCATGACCGACCTTTCCTTCGCCTCCGCCACCGAACTCACTGGCCTGATCCGCAGCCGGGACCTGTCACCCACCGAGCTCGTGCGCCACACCCTCGACCGGATCGCCACCGTCGACACGACGGTCAACTCCGTCGTCGCCCTCGCCTCCGAGCGGGCGCTCGCCGAAGCCACCGCTCTGGAACGGCGCCTCGCTCGCGGCGAGGATTCGGGGCCGCTCGCCGGCCTCCCGATCCTCGTCAAAGACCTCGAAGACGCGGAAGGCCTGCCCACCGCCCGCGGCACCCGCGCCTACCGGGACCGCCCGCCCGCGGCACGGGACAGCGTCCACGTCGCCCGGCTGCGCGCCGCCGGTGCCCTGGTGATCGGCAAGACGAACACGCCGCCGCTCGGCGCCGCCGTGCACACGGCCAACGAGGCCTTCGGCACCACCCGGAACCCGTGGAACCCCGAGCGGACACCCGGCGGCTCCAGCGGCGGCTCGGCCGCGGCCGTCGCCGCCGGACTCGTCGCCCTGGCCACCGCCGGCGACGGCGGTGGGTCCACCCGCATCCCCGCCGCCCTGTGCGGGGTCGTCGGCCTCAAACCGTCCCGCGGCCGCATCCCCCACGGCCCCTACCGGATGCCGGTGTGGCCCCAGCACGCCTGCCTGACGGGCATGGCCCGCACCGTACAGGACACCGCTCTGCACCTCGACGTCGCCGCCGGCCACTACCCCGCCGACCCGAACTCACTGCCCGCACCCGCCCTTTCCTACCGCGACGCCCTCAAGACGCCGCTGCCCGCCCTGCGCATCGGAGTCCTGCGCACCCTCGGTATCGCCACCCCCCGCCCCGAGATCCTCGGGGCCCTCGACCATGCGGCCGGCCTGCTGCGCGACCAGGGGCACGCCGTACGGGACGACGAGTCGGCCCTGCCCGGCGCCGACGAGTTCCCCGCGCCGTTCCAGCTCCGGCAGAAGGTCCTGGCGTACGCCCGGCTCCTGGACATCCACGACGACTTCGCCCGGCGTCGCGACGCCTTCGAGCCGTGGTTCGCCGGCCTCCTCGACGCGAGTCGCTCCCTCACTCCGGCCGACCTGGCCGCCTACTGGGCCCACCGCGCCCACCTCGACCACTGGGCGGCCGGCCTCTTCGACCGGTACGACCTGCTGCTCATGCCGACCACCCCCACCACCGCGTGGCCGGCCGAAGGCCCCGACGTGGCTGCGGCCGTCCAGGAGAGGGTCCTGCCCATCTCCTACACCGCCGTCTTCAACGACACCGGCCACCCCGCCATCAGCATCCCCGCCGGAACCGCCCCGGACGGCCTGCCCCTCGCCGTCCAGCTCATCGCTCCCCATCACCGCGACGAACTCGCCCTCACCGCCGCGCACACGATCGAGACCGCACTCGGCACCCGCCGCCCGTCCGCCTTCGCCTGAACCGCAACGGGCAGCCCGCCTCGTCCCTCAGCTCTCCCTACCCGGGCGGAAGTTGAGGACGGGGCGTGGCGGTCAAGCTCACGACGCGGAGCAGCCCGACCGGCTGCTCACCCTGGTACTTGATGCCACGTACGGGACACCGCTCCAGAACGATTGACTGCTGCAATGCCCTCTGCGCATCGTGCCTGTTCGAATATCGGACGCACATGACGGGCTGAAGCACTGCAGAACGAGCAAGCCGGAGCACAGCAGTTGTCACACGGGCAGGGCTGTGGTCATGGAGATCGCTGCTTCAGCCCGAGTGGAATCCGGGGCGGTCACCGGCACCTGGTCGCTGCTGCCACCTGGACGAGCGGCATCTGTGGAGAAACCCGAGCCCCTGACAGGCTGTGGCCGTCCTCAACCGCAGTTGCGGGAAATCCTCAGGATCCGTGCTCGCGGGCCGACGCGATACCCGCCCGTACCGCTTCCAGCAGGGCTTCCAGGCCCTGCGCCTGCTGCCATTCCTCGGCCGAGTGGTGCCATGTGTGCTGCGCCGCCGGGGCTTCGGGCGAACCGGCGACGACCTCGACGGTCCGCCTCCCCTTCCGGTCGGGGCCCGTGACCCGCAGATCCATGTTCCGGATGTGGAACCGCCGCGGATGGCTGCCGAAAACCTCCAGGATCCGGCCGTCGAACGTGTAGAACTCTCTACCTGCCCTGGCCGTGGTCTCGTCGGTCATGGGGTGACGCTACACGCGGGGATCCGCGGCTGTCAGGCCCCCGCTCGCAGACAGGTCCATCACCGCTCCCGCCGCCGGACGGCCCGGGGCGGCGGAGGTCGAGGAGAGGGGCCGGGTTCGAGACTCCGTGGAACACCAGGAGGTTCATCAGGGGCCGGAGGACGACGGCCCGCCTCGGCACCCGGGTCTCCCGACCTTCGGTAGTGACGACCGTGGCCGTGATGACACCCGCGAGAAGGTGGTGCGGCTCCGGTCGACGTCGTACTACCGGCCGCCCAGGGCGACGCTGAGGGCCACGTCCCTCGTGTGGTGCAGGGACAGCCCTCAGGGTGCCGAGATGTTGGAAAAGGTGGGTGCTGAGGTTCTGGTCGAGCGCGAGCGCATCGCGGCCCGGGTTCGGGATGAACTGATGGCCGCCGGCTTGCCTGTCCTGGCGCCGGGGCTGGATCCGGTGCTTTCACAAGGCGTTGAGGTCAATGTCGACCCGTTCGACGACGACGCCGGCGGGGTGTCCGTGGCCTGGAGGTCCAGCCCGCGACTGGAGAACTGTGTGCTGCGTGCGGTGAAGCTCAACCTGCTGGACGATCCGACGCTCGCCCATCAGCGGGTGGTACTGGAGGCGATGCTCGCGGCGATCACCGCGATCCTGATGTCGGCCGGGTTCACGGTGCGCGACAGCCTCAACGACTACGCGCCGTTCACTTTGGAGGTGCCGGCCGGCCCCGGTGGCAGCCCGTCATGGGCGTTGCGCGACGAAGAGCTGACCGTGTCGGGCCGGTCGACCGGCGTCGGCGGGGCCTCGGACGGTGGATCCGAATCCTGACCGGGCCGAGGTGCCCGGTTGCAGGCTGTGTTGTCCGCCGGGCCCGGTCGGCTCGGCGTCGTCGTGCTCGACCTGGTGGGCCAGCGCCATCAGGTCGCCGTCGGCGAACCGCTCGACGGTCGCGGCGGTGCCCAACGCCCGGTCGGCCGGATCGATGCCGCGCAGTTTCGCCGGCGCGACCGCGTCGGTCGTCTTCGCCGAAACCCGCCGCACTCCTGACTCGCCGGCGTCGTCCAGACCCGCGCCGCGAAGAGGAGCAGAGCCGGCGGGTGCACCCGCTCGTACTCCTCGCAAGGAGGAGCGGACCATCGGGTGCGCCGCAGCGGCTTCTCGATGCCGTCGGTGCCCTTCTCCTGCCGCGGGAAGAACCGGGCGTACTGGTCGAACTTCGCGGCAATCAGCACGGCTTCCTCGGCGCAGTTGTCGGCCTGGATGAACAGCAGCGCCACCCCGGCCTCCAACGCAGTCAGGACAATGTCGGCGCGGGCACTGCCGATCGCGGGGTTCTTCCAGGCGCCCTTCATTAGGAGCGCAGCCTCGGTGGCGTAGGGGGTAGGGGTGCCGATCCGTCGCGGGCATCGACAGCGGCCCGTGTGGCTGCCTGCGCTTCGGCCGACTGCTCGGTGGCGATATGCCCTGTGATCCAGATCATGGTCCGCAGGTGCATCGTGGGCCACCTCCCGGTGCCTTCTACAGGGTGTAGGCGACCGGCGAGAACAGGGACAGTGTGGATGGAGCAGAGTCGAGCCCGTGCGTTCGACGAGTTCGTGGCTGCCCGGTGGTCGGTACTGCTCCACCTGGCCCGTCTGCTCGTCGGAGGCGATCGGCATCGGGCCGAGGACTTGTTGCAGGAGTCCTTGGTCAAGCTCTGGTTCGTCTGGCCCAAGGTCGCGGACGAGGCACCGGAGCCGTACGTCCGCAAGGTGATGACGCGTGCGGCGGCACGCTCGGGACAGCGGCGTTGGTGGGGTGAACGCCCCGTCGAGCAGCTGCCCGAGACGGCTGTTGTCGGCGATGTGTCAGCGGACGTGGTGGAGCGTTCCCGGCTGGAGGCCGCGCTGGCCCAGTTGTCTCCGAAGCAGAGGGTGGCGGTGGTGCTGCGCTATTACCAGGACCTGCCCGAGGGGCAGGTGGCGGAGGTGCTCGGGTGCCCGGTGGGCACGGCTCGGTCCCATGCCGCACGCGGAGTGGCCCGGCTGAGGCAGATCCTGGGCAATGTGAACGAGCCGGTGCGGTGAAGGAGAACCCCATGGATCACTTCGAACGGCAGCTGGCACAGATGATGCGCGACACCGAGGCGGCGCCCGCACGGTTCGAGCCGAAGCACCGGGAACGTCTCTGGGCAGGGGTACGTGTCCGCCGTCGGAGACGGGCCGCACGGAGGGCGGTCGGCTCCGTCCTGGCCGTCGTCGGCCTCAGTGTCGGGCTGTCCCTGCTGCCCGGCCATGCGACCCGGGTCGAGCCCAGCCGCCCCGGCCCACAGCCCACGACGAGCCCGCCGACCTCCGCCCCGCCCGCGACACCTGACATGTCCCCGAGCGCACCCCCCTCCTCGGGCACCTCCACCGTCCCCGCGCCCCCGGACGGGACCGCCACAATCGCGCCGCCGGCCACGACCGGGAGTACGGCCACGGCCACCGAGGCTACGCCGGGAAGCACGGAGGGCGCGTCGCCACCCTCGACCTCGGCCCCGCCTTCGGGTACGGCGACCGCGCGGAACCAGCCGTTGACCGCAACGTCCTCGCTCCTCACCCCGTAACGCCGCAACGCCGTCACCCCGTAACGCCGCAGCGCCGCAACACACCGTCGCCCCGTGTGTCTTCGGCCTGCCTCGTACCAAGTCATAAAGAGGATGAAACGTGATAAATCAAGGTTCAGTTGCCCTGAAGAACCTGAGCCGGCTACCGCAACGCGCATCAGTGGCGACACACCATCCGGAGCCCGTCCTGGACGTGGTCATCCCCGTGTTCGACGAGGAGAGAGATCTGGAGCCGAGCGTGCGGCGGCTCCACGCGCACCTGTGCGAGACCTTCCCCTACCCGTTCCGTATCACCATCGCCGACAACGCCAGTACGGACAGCACCCCGCGGATCGCCGCTCGGCTGGCAGACGAACTGCCCGAAGCACAGTGGCTTCGGCTGGCCGAGAAGGGGCGCGGCCGGGCGCTGCGTACAGCCTGGTCGCTCTCGTCGGCCCCCGTACTCGCGTACATGGACGTGGACCTGTCCACGGAACTGACCGCGTTGCTGCCGCTCGTGGCCCCGCTGCTCTCCGGCCACTCCGACATCGCCATCGGCACCCGTCTGGCTCCCGGTTCCCGGGTGGTGCGCGGCCCCAAGCGAGAGATCACCTCGCGTTGTTACAACGCCCTCCTGCGCTCCGTCCTCGCCGTGCGCTTCTCGGACGCGCAGTGCGGATTCAAGGCGGTGCGGCGTGATGTGGCCGAACAACTGCTGCCCCTCATACAGGACTCGGAGTGGTTCTTCGACACCGAACTGCTGGTGATCGCCGAGCGTGCCGGGCTACGTATCCATGAGGTGCCGGTCGACTGGGTGGACGATCCCGACACCCGGGTCGACATCCTCGCCACGGCACTGGCCGACCTGCGCGGCATCGCCAGGATCGGTGGGGCACTGGCACGGGGCACGCTGCCGCCGGGCGGGTCGCTCCGCGACGGTGGCGCCGCCGCGCGGGGCGGGCTCGCCACCCAACTCCTGTGCTTCGCCGCCGTAGGAGCCGTCAGTACCCTCGTATATCTGCTCCTCTACGCATGGCTGCGCCCGGTGGCCGGCTCCCAGGCCGCCAACGCACTCGCGCTGCTGGTCTGCGCCGTCGCCAACACGGCCGTGAACAGGCGGTTCACCTTCGGCCTCCGTGGCCGCGGCGGTGTGCTGCGCCACCAGGGCAGGGGCCTGTTCGTTCTCCTGATCGGCCTGGCGATCACCGGCGGATCGCTCGCCGCCCTGCACCACTCGGTGCCCTCGGCCGGGCAGGCCGCCGAACTCGCCGTGCTCCTCGCCGCCAACCTGGCCGCGATGCTGCTGCGGTTCCTGCTCTTCCGAGTGTGGGTGTTCCGCGCATGACCAAGACCGCCGTCCGTACGACCGGGACCGGCACCCGGAGCTGGAACGCGAGGCTGTCCGAGCAGCCCGCCACCACGGGCCCCGACCGCCGGAGCCGGCTGCGCCGCACAGCCGAGCACTACGGCCCTGTGCTGGCCATCTACGGCACGCTCAAGCTCATCGGCTTCGCCACCTTCATGTGGCTGCTGCACTCCGCCGGGGACTACCGCACGAAGCACCCGCGCTTCGGCGGCGGCGCCCACCCGTGGGACGTCCTGGCCAGCTGGGACGGCTGGTGGTACCAGCAGATCGCCGTGCACGGGTACGACCCTCGGCTGGTCCCGATCCCCGGCGCCACCGGCCCGATCACCCTCGAAGGGAACTCGGCGGCGTTCTTCCCGCTCTACCCGGCGCTGATGCGGCTGGTCTCCGAACTCACCGGCCTCGGCCCGTACGGCGCCGGCCTGCTGGTCTCCGTCGTCGCCTCCTTGACCGCCGCCCTGGGCATCTACGCCATCACCGAGCGCCTCGGCGGCAGACGGGCCGGGCTGGCCGCGGCCGGACTCTGGGCCGTCTGGCCCGGTTCCGGCGTGGAGTGGGCGGTCTACTCCGACTCCCTCTACGTGGCCCTGGCCGTCTGGGCCTGCCATGCCGTCCTGAGCCACCGCTGGCTCACCGCCGGTCTCCTCACCTGCATGGCCGGGCTCAACCGGCCCACCGCCGCGGCGCTGATCGCCGCCGTCGTCGTCGCGGCCCTGCTCGCGCTCCACCGCAGCCGGGACGGCATCCTGCGTCCGGTGGCCGCGATGGCCGTCGCTCCGCTCGGCCTCCTCGCCTATCTCGGCTGGGTGGGTCACCGAATGGGGGACTACAGCGGCTACTTCAGGCTTCAGTCCGATGCCTGGGCCCACGAGTGGGACTACGGCCGACACACTCTCGATGTCCTCACATCCGTCCCGGTGGGCCATTCCGACTATCTCTCCGCCTGGCCCTTCGCGGACCTGATCGGTGTCGGTGTCGTCCTGCTCGCGATCGCGCTGCTTCCGCTGCTGATCCGGCTGCGTCCCCCAGCCGTCCTGGTGGTCTACACCGTCCTGACCCTTGTCCTCGTCCTCGGCAGCCAGCAGATATTCGGCAACGTCTCCCGCTATCTGCTCCCCCTCTTCCCGCTCTTTCTTCCGATCGCAATCGCCCTGCGCCGCCTCAGCCTGACTCACCAGCTCGTGCTTCTCGGCATCGCGGCCCTGGCCTCCGGCTCGTACGCGGGCTACGGCCTTTTCGAACTCGGCGTCCCGTAACCGATGGCTCCAGAAATGGATGCCCGATGACCACGCCCCTGCCCACCGCCGAGCAATCAACGTCGCCTTTCGACATTCGGAAGGCGACCTTGAGGGCTGTCAGGGCTGGATCGCCCTTGGGGACTCACTCCCCAGGCGGCTCAGCGCCTGCATGGCCTCTCGCTCCATACGTGAAAGATCGCCGAGGATCGAGCCGGCCTGGGCGAGGCACTGCGCATTGCCCGATTCGCCGGCTTTCCCGATCAGTGCTGCCGCTTGCGTCCACAGGCCGGCCGCCTCGGTGTACAGCGTGTGGCCGGTGCGCAGATGGCTGCTGTCGAGCAGATCGGTGCATTCGGCGAGGAAGTCGCGGTAGAGGTTTCGGAACAGGGCGCCGCCGGTACCGGCTTTCTCCATCATGAGGGCAGCTTGTGGCAGATCTCGCTGCGGGGCATCGGTGCGCTGGAACCATCCACCCACCAGCTTGCCCGCCTTCTCAATGCCTCGGTGGCCGAGGTTGGCGATGGGCGGGTTGAGGAAGGCGTCGGCGCAGGCGGTGATGGCGGGGATGATCCGGCTCTGTGGGGAGGGCGGGTTCCTCGGTACGGTGAGGGTGAAGGAGCGGTGCTTGGCGGTCATCGGGCCGCGCGCGGCCCTGGCCCGGGCGAGGCCGGCCAGGCTGGTGGTTACCGCTCCGCCTTGCTGATCGGTGTCCACCAGGTAGGCGTTGTGGTCGTCGTAGCCGTACATGGCTACGACGTGGCCACCGAAGTGGACCTCCGAACCGAAGTAGTCCAGGTAGTGGCTGTCGAGCTGCAGCCCGACCGGGCGGCCGGCGTCGATGGGAGCCACCACGTTGTCCCATGCCTTGCGCGGGGAGGTGGTCTCCTGGACCAGGAGCTCCAGCCCGAGTCCGGTGGCCAGTTTTCTGGTGAGGTCGAAAGGCTTGACCCGTCCCCCGAGGAAGGGGAAGGCCATGTTCTTGCCGTCCCAGTAGATGAAGGACAGACCGGAGCCGAGGCCGAACAGCATGGGCTCGGACAGATCAAGTCCTTGGTGCCTCAGCAGCACCCCCAGGGCCGTCGTCTCGCAGTGCTGCGTACCGCGGGCATCGATGTCCATTACCGCAGTCATGCCGTGCTCTCCTGTACGGGAATGATCAGCCGGGTCATCAGTTCTTCTTGTGGTGCCTCTGCCGGTCCGACGAGATACGCCTCGCGTACGGGTGCTTGCGAGCGCAGTCCGCGCTCGTGGATGGCAGCGAAGAGCGCGTGGTAGGCCAGAGGCAGTTGCGTGTAGGGCCCGATGTGCATCGTCTCGGCAACGGGTCCGCCGGGCAGCACCTCAAATTCCAGGCCGGGCACACCTTCTCCCTGCGAGGTCTGCGCTCCGACGGTGATCTCCATCCGCTCTTCCAGATCCAGCGGGTACAGCCCCCACAGCGGTGGCTCCCACGCGATTCCCGTCCTGCCGAGCGCGGGCAGCAGTCGGCCTGCGCATTCCTCGAACTCGCCTCCGATCCCCGCAGGGGTGCAGACCGCTCGCACCACTGCCAGTCGTCGCTCCGGTTCTCTGTTCACCGTCACCTCATAGCCGGGCGGACCGCCCCCCGCCAGTCGCTCCAGCATCTCCAGCCGGGCCTGGTCCCTGCTGATCCGCTCGGCCAGCCGGTCCCGCTCTGCGCGCAGGATCTGTGCCCTGCGCGCAGGCTCGGCAGCCAGCGCCCGGGCGATCACAGCCAAGGGAAGGTCCATTTCGCGGAGCAGGGCGATGGTCAGGGCATCATGTGCCTGCTCGGGTGCGTAATAGCGGTAGCCCGAGCCGGCGTCCACGCGGGCCGGGGCCAACAGTCCTGTTTCGTCGTAGTGCCGTAGCTGCTTGACGCTGAGGCGGCACAGGCGGGCGAAGCGCCCGATGGTGAGAAGTTCGTCTTGCACACCATCATCGTGGACTCTCCCACGGTGGGAGAGTCCAGCGCTGTCTCGACGGACTCGGACGGGAGCTCGCCCAACCCCGCAACGGTCGCCTCACCCACCGGCTCCCGCACGGAGACCCCCAAGGCGCGCCCTCGCCCGCCACGACGTGACCGTGTCTCCGGAATCCACCGGGCTCCCGGCCACCTCCGGATGCCGGCCGCCTGTGCGCGGTTCACCATTTCGAGCGGCGCTCGGGCGTCCTGGACGACCTCCGCCGCCAGGGCCATGGACGGAGCGCACGCACAGGTGCGTGGCATCAGTCAGCGTCGAGACCGTCAACCAGGCGGCCCAGGAAGCGGGCGAAGGTGGCTTCGGCGGTGAGCGGGTGTCCGGGGGCGGAGAGGGCTTCGGCGAGTTCCGGATGTCGGCCGTCGGCGGCGACAGCGGCGAGGTAGCGGGCCTCGGCTGCGACCCGGTCCGGGGATTGTGAGGCTGCGGCCTGCGTGATCTCGTGAGCGACGTGTCCGGCAACGAATGCGGTGAGTTGGGCGAAGACCTCCAGCTTCGCTGCACCGTCCAGCCCGGTGGGCCGCAGGGCGGCGAGAGCATGTTCCAGAAAGGCCAGCGTGTTGGGGCCCGGAACGCGACGGGTGGACAAGGCGGCGGGCAGCCAGGGGTGGCGCAGCATGTGTGCGCGCTGCAGGTGGGCGATGGTCTTCAGATCGGTGCGCCAGTCACCACTGGGCGGGGCCGTGACCGTCAGTTCGCCACTGACGTGGTCGACCATCAGTTCCAGCAGTGTGTCCTTGTCGGGGGCATAGCTGTAGAGCGACATGACGCCGGCTCCGACCTGGGCGGCCACCCGCCGCATGGTGACCGCTTCGAGGCCTTCGGCGTCCGCCAGCGTGACGGCTGCCGCGGTGACCGCCTCCCGGCTGAAGGAGGGCCTGCGGCCCCTGCGGGGTTCAGTGGTGCGCAGCCAGAGCTGTCCGGGGTCGGCGCCCGCGCCACCGGGCCTTCCGTCACTGGGCACGATCTCGCGCTCCTTCCCCTGTTCCTAGGACGGCGGTTGCGAAGGCCATCCTGACATCCTCTATTCTCGTACATTGTACGAGAATAGAGGAGGGGAACGATGCCACCACGCACGCCCGATTCCGTGGCCGGACCGGCCTGGGTGCCACCTGCCGGAAAAACGCCGCTGTCCTCGCGGATGATGAGGGCGACCTGGCGAGGCCTGCCGGCGAAACGGCACGAGGTCGGGTGGGAACCGGGGCTGGTGGTGCCGGCCGCCGACGGAAACCCGTTGATCACGGACCACTACTTCCCGCGCGCGGAGGGCGACTTCCCGACCCTTCTGGTCCGCTCCCCTTATGGCCGCGGCCTGCCGTGGTCTCCCCAGTACGGCCTGCTCTTCGCCGAACAGGGCTTTCACGTGGTCCTGCAGAGCTGCCGCGGCACCGGCGGTTCGGGGGGCGCGTTCGATCTGTGGCGCAACGAGGCCGCCGACGGACAGGCCACAATGTCCTGGCTGCGCGAACAGCCCTGGTTCGACGGAACACTGGGAACGGTGGGCCCCAGCTACCTGGGCTACGTGCAATGGGCCCTTGCCCTGGACCCGCCGCCGGAACTGAAGGCCATGGTGGTGCAGGTGGGCCTGCACGATCCCTACGCCCTGTTCTACGCGGATGGTGCGCTGCGCCTGGAGAACGCCCTCGCCGTCGGCGCGGGCATGACCTACCAGCACCAGGGCATGGGCCCCTTCCTGAAGGCGACGCTGCGCCTGCAACGCGGCCTGCGCGCCGTCACCACAGCTCAGCCCCTGCGCGGTGCGTACGAGTCCGCCCTGGGGTGTGAAGTGCCCTGGCTGGACGAGGTGATGACACACCCGGACGCCGAGGCCGCCTACTGGGCCGGCGCGTCGTTGGCGGCTTCGGCGGAGCGGCTACAGGTGCCCACAGCTCTGATCACCGGATGGCACGACGCACTGGTCGACCAGACCTTCGAGCAGTACGACCGGCTGCGTCGGGCCGGATGCGAGACCGCCCTGCTCGTCGGCCCCTGGACCCACACCTCTGCCCTGCAGCGCGGATGGCCGGAGGTGTTCGCCGAAAGCCTCGCCTGGCTGCGTGCCCACCTGTGCGCCGACCCGTCCGGCCTGCGCCCGACCACGGTGCGCGTGCACATCGGCGGCGAAAACGCCTGGCGGGACCTCGACGAGTGGCCGTCGGCCGCGGCTGCCACCTCGTGGTACCCCACTTCCGGCGAGCATCTCACCCAGCAGCCCCCCACGGACTCCGCACCCCTGACGTCATTCCGCTACGACCCGGCCGACCCCACCCCGTCCATCGGCGGCCCATTGCTTTCCCGCACCGCCGGTCCACGCGACAACGGCACCCTGGAAGCCCGGGACGACGTCCTGACATTCACCAGTCCCCCACTGACCGAGCCCCTGGACGTTCTGGGCCCGGTCTCCGCTCGGCTGAGCGTCTCCACGGACACAGGCCACACCGACATCTTCACCCGCCTGTGCGACGTGGATCCACAAGGCCGCTCCGTCAACATCTGCGACGGACTGGGCCGACTTCGGACGACCGAACACGTTCCCTCGCAGGTCACCGTGCCGATGAGCTCCACCGCCCATCGCTTCGCCGTCGGCCACCGCATACGCTGGCAGATCAGTGGAGGCGCCCATCCGCGCTATGCCCGCAATCCCGGCACCGGGGACTCGCCGGTGGACGCCACCTCCTTCGTGCCGGTGCGCATCACGGTCCACACGCACTCGGCGCTGATGCTCCCCTCCAGCTCTGAGCTCGCGTAATTCCTCTGCTCTCCGGAGAACGGAGTCACCTGTACCCGAGGAGCCCTTCATGACCATGCCGCGAGCCAACTGCGCGAGGTGAACCGCCGGTACGACCACGGCCCGCCTGCTCTGCACAGGGCGTCGCTGGTCGTGCAGCCCGGCGAGGCCGTCGCGATCCTGGGCCTTTCCGGCAGCGGCAAGTCCACGCCACTCAATGCGATCGCGAGCCTGGGTGCGCTCCTGCCCGCCGGCCGGGCCGTCGGCGCTTCTGCCGCCGGCCGGGCCGCCAGGGCCCGAACCGCCACGGCCCTGCGTACCGAGCAGGAAGCCGGGTTCGGGACTCGTGCGGCCCCCTGGAATCCCTACCGGATTCCCGGGACCACCCGGATGGCGCCCCGGAGGAACGCATCGCTCCCGTGAGCGCCGGTGCGGACCCGCGAGCGCTGTGCGTGGCGTCGCCGAGAGGAGACGCCACGCACAGCGCTCGTGGGTTGGCGGCTTCGTGTTGCGACAGGACCGTCGGATCAGCCGATCAGGGTGTCCTTCAGCCAGGGAGCGATCACGGCCATCGCCTCGCCGAAGCGCGAGATGGCGCAGTGGCCGGTGTCGGGGATCAGTTCGACCCGGGTGTCCCGGCGGCCCTCGAACACCAAGGTGTCGTCCAGTGGTACGTGGACGTCCTCGGTGCCGTTGACCACCAGCATCGGCCCGTTGGCGTCCTGGTCCAGCAGCGGGCGCAGGTCGAAGGCCGCGAAGGCCTCCTCGCGCGCGGCCTTGCTCGGCATGGCGTCGAAGCCGAGGGCGTTGCCGACGATGCCGTCCATGCCGAAGGCGAAGCCGCGGCCCGGAGCGAAGGAGCGCTCCACCGGGCCGCCGAGCACGACGGAGGCGTCCACCGCCCCGGTCAGCCCGGTCCGGGCGGAGTAGTAACCGCCCATCGAGATGCCGAAGTGGCCGACCTTCCCGTTGCCGATCGTGCGGGCGAAGGAGACCAGTCCGGCAATCACCTCGGCCCCGCCGTCCGGGGTCATCGGCAGGTGGGCGGTCTCGCCGGTGCCGGCGATGTCGAACAGCAGCAGCCGTGCCGGCAGCGCGAGCGCGAGCTGCTCCCACATGCCGTGCAGGTCGGTCTTCCAGGAGTCCACCCCGCCGCTGGCCAGTACGACCGGCGCGTCGGCGGGCAGGCCGGGGGCGGCTGTCAGGTGGATCGGCAGGGTGGTTTCGCCGCCGCGGTACGGGACGGTGAGCGTGCGGCGCTCGAACTCCACCGGGAAACCGGGGGCGGCGAGGGCGTACTGCTCGACCTGGCGGGCGAGCGCGGTGCGCTTCGGTTCGTCGGCCAGTGAGGGGAACTTGGCCCAGCCGTACGCCTGCGCGGCCAGGCGGTGGCGCCCGGCCTCGGCGTGCCGGGCGGCGAGGGCGGACCACTCGTACACCCAGCTGCCGGGCCGGTCGGGCCACATCTCGGTGATGGCGGCGCGGACCGCGTCCACCTCGTAGACGGGAAGTCCGAGGGTCATCTGCGGGTAGCGCTCGACGAACAGGTCCTGAGGGTCCAGGGGCCAGGTGAAGGACATGGTGATGCCTCCTGCGTACTTAAAAGCCGGAACTCTTGCGTTAGTGACTATGCGCCCGGGCAGCACTTAATGCAAGCCGTCCTGCGTTAAGGTGGTGGTCGAGGTGATCGACATATGACCGAGGAAGAACCGGAGCCGGTCCGCCGCCGCCCTGGCGGCCGCGCCGCGCGCGTCCGCCAGGCCGTGCTGGCAGCCACCATGGAGGTACTGGCCGAGGAAGGCATCGCACGGCTCAGCATCGCCGAGGTCGCATCCCGTGCCGGGGTGAACGAGACCACGGTGTACCGGCGTTGGGGCAGTCGGGAGAAGCTCGTGCTGGACGCCATGCTGGTCGGCAGTGACGAGGGCATCCCCGTCCCCGACACCGGGGCCGTCCGCACCGACCTGGCCGCCTTCGCCCGCGCGCTGGCCGAGTACCTGGCCACCCCGACCGGCCGCTCCGTCGCCCGGGAGGCCTCGCTCAGCTCCGAGGACCCCGCCCTCGCCGCGGCTTGGCACGCCTTCTGGCAGTCCCGACTCGATCAGGCCGGCGTCATCATCAGCCGGGCCGTCGGACGCGGAGAACTCCCGGCGGACACGGACGCGGCCCTGGCACTGGAACTGCTCTGCTCCCCGCTCCAGACCCGCTCCCTGCTCGGTCACCGCCCGATCGAGCCGGACCTCCCGGAGCGCTTGACGGACCTGGTACTGAACGGTCTGAAGGAGAGGGGATAGGGCCCCCCGGAGATACGCCGGCCCTGCCTGACCGGCCACCGCCGCCGCGAGGCCGCGACCACGACCGCGGTCATGGTCGCGGTTGCGGTCGCGGTCGCAGTCGCAGTCGCAGTCGCAGTCGCAGAGAGGGTGTCGCCCCCATGGGTGACACCGATACCGAACCGGTCCGTGCCGTGCCACCGGCCCTCGACGCATCCAGGGCGTCGAACACGGGTAGCGGGGACCGATGGTTCGGGAGCGGCTCGACGGAGGAGTTCGCAGACGGGCTGCCACGCCCTGTGGTGCGGACCGCCGGAAGGACCGGGGCCCGGAACCGCCTGAGCCCACCGGGCGGCCCGGGCGGCCCGGTGGGCTCAGTGGTGGGTCACGACCAGGACGCGGCCACCAGCGAGCGTTCCGCAGCCGCCAGGTGCACGGCCGAGGCGAGCCAGGCCCTCGCATAGGCGTCGGCCGAGGGGTCGGCCAGGCGGCCGAAGGCGTCTCGGGGGCGGCGGCCCGCCTCCGTTGTCAGGGCCTGTGCGAGGTGGGCCGCTACGCCGAGTTCCGCCCGGGTCAGGCGGGCGGACAGCGAGGCCGCGTCCGTCCCGCGGCCCGTCTCGGCCACGGCACGGCGACCGCCCGCGACGCCCGTCTCCAGCAGACGCCGGACACGCCACAGCGGTGCCTCCGCCAGCGGGTCGGGGCCCGCGGTGACCGGCCCGCAGTCCGCAGGTCCCGCCGTCCCGCGGGGGAAGTGCTCGCCCTGGAGCCGGTCGTAGCCCAGGTCGGCACGGCCCATCCACGCGTCCGGCAGCCGCAGCGTGGCGGACGCTCCCGGCACCGGCCCGACCGCCAGCGGCCGGAGCGTCGCCGCCCGGTCCAGGTCGGGACGGCCGAGCACACGCAGGGCGAGCCCCGGGTGTTCGGCGATCCGGCGCAGGTTGGCGGCGTGCGGCAGCTCCGGGTGGGGGTGTGCGGGGCGGATCCGCAGCAGCGGTCCGTCACCGGCGACGCGGACGACGACAGCGTCGCCGGCCGCACCGATCACCTCGACGTCGCAGCCCAGCAGACTCGGAGCCGTTCTGCCGGGCTCGCCCGCTCCGGGCCCGCCGTCGGCGAGCACAGCGGCCATCGCCTCCCGCACCGGTCGGTTGAAGAGGGCGGCGGCGGGTTCCTCGGACCAGTCCACCCCGCGCATCGGCGTCGCGCCGACCCCCCGCCCTGCCCCGAGCCGCCCGTCCGCCGAGACGGTCGCGCCGACGATCCGCAGACCTCCACGTGCCAGCCCGGCGTGGTCGAGGACGGCACCGCCGAGCGCCACGGACGCGGACCCCGCACCCTTCACGCGGGCGAGGCCACCGGGGCGCACGTCGGACACCGTGTAACCGGCGCCGTCCGGACCGACCAGGTGCGTGGTCACTCCGCCGTACCCCGTCGCGGACAGCACCGGCTCCCGGCACAGGCCGTACACCCGCAGGCTGCCGCCCTGTTCGTAGACCCGGCGCGCGGAGCCGGCCGCCTCCGTGCCGGCCGACCCGGAGGCGAGGAGGGCGGTGCCGGCCAGCAGCTCACGGAAGGCTCCGGTGAGGTCGGCGAGACTCTGTCCCTGGCTCCGCTCCCGCGCGGCCCTCAGACTCCGTACGACTCGCAGCGCGGCCGCTTCGGCCCGCGGCAGCCCGGCCAGCCGCGCGGTGTGGGCGGCGCGGAGCAGCTCGGCCTGCACCACGGCGCCGCCCGCCGTGACACCGGCGGACAGAGCTTCGGCGGCGGCGTCCCACAGCGCCGTGGCGGCAAGGACCTGCGCCGCGGTGAGGGCGGCCGGCGAGACCACCGTGGCCGCGACGTCGGCGGTGGGGGTGTTGTTGGATGCGGGCTTCTCGGGGCCCGCGCCCGTGTCGGAGGTTGTGTCCGGGCCTGCGGCCTCCCCCGTACCCGGGTCGTCACCCCCGCCCGCGTCGTCCTCCCCGTCGGCGTCGTCCTCCCGGTCGGCGATGGGTGCCGCGCCCAGGGCCGCGGCCCGGTGCAGGCAGCGCGGAGCCAACAGGCAGGTGCACACGGCCTGTTCCGCGCTCGTTACCGTGCCGGACGGGCCCGGGCGCAGCGTGACCGTGGCGTCCTCGCCGAAGTGGACCTCGACCGTCCCGTCGGCCGTGGCGGATGCCTGGCCGGCGCACCCAGAGATCGCCGCGTCGAGTTTCTTGCGCAGCCGTGAGCTGAGCTGCTCCACGGCGTCGGCGAGGACGTCGGGGGCGACGGGAGGCAGGAGTTCGGTGCTCAACGGGGTTCTCCACGGAGGCGGTCGCCCACCCAGCGGGCGAGTTCGAGCGGGCTGAGGGCGGCCACCGGCATACCGGCCGCGACGAGTTGGCGCGCCACGGACACCGAGTAGCGCGGCGTGCCGGTGTCATCGAGCGCAGCGCAGCCCAGCAGGTGGGCGCCGGAGGACGCCAGGGCACGCACCTCGCCCAGCAGCCCGCCGAGCGGTGCGCCCTCCTCGAAGTCGCTGACCACGACGACCAGCGTGCGGCTCGGCACGGTGATCAGCGAACGCGCGTGCGCGAGACCGGCCGCGATGTGCGTACCGCCGCCGACGCGGACCTCCAGCAGCAGCGACAGCGGATCCTCGACCCGGTCGGTCAGGTCGATCACCTGCGTGGAGAAGGCCAAGAAGTGCGTGGACAGGGTGGGAACCCCGCCGAGGACCGCGGCCGTCAGCGCCGACCAGATCACCGACGCCTCCATCGAGCCGGAGACATCGACGACGAGGACCAGGCGCCAGTCCGCCTCCTTGCTCGCCCGCGTGCTGAACAGCGGGCGCTCCGGTACGACGACGATTCGGCCGTCCTCCGTCCGCCGGGTGTGGGCGAGATTGGCCCGCAGGGTACGGGCGAGGTCGAGGCGCCCGCCGGGCCGTCGGGTCGGGCGTGGGGTGGCCAGACCGGTGAGCGCCGGGCGCAGGCGGGTGGCCAGCTCCCGGGACAGCTCGTCGACGAGCCGCTTCACCAGTGGACGCAGCCGGGCGAGTTGGGCCTCGGGCATGCCTCCGGCCAGGGACAGCACCGAGCCGAGCAGCTCCACCGACGGGCGTACCGACGCCGGATCGAGCTGCGCGAGCACGTCGGTGCGACCCGCGTCGGCGGCCTCCGCGAGGACCTCCTCGCGTACGTCGGTGCCGAAGAGGGCCTCCAGTTCCTGCGCCCACTCCCGCGCGGTGGGGAAGGACGGGTCCTGGCCGCCGCCTTGACCTGGTGCGCCGCCGTCCAGGTCCTGGGCGCCTTCGCCGCGCCCGCGGCCGTAGAGCTCGTCCAGGGCGTGGGCGTAGCGGCGCGCGTCGCCGGTGAGCCGTTCCTTGTGGCGGCCGAGCAGCAGCCGCCAGCGGTCGGCACGGCCGAGCCGTCGGTCCGTGCCGACCTGGACGGCGCTGTCCGCTGCGGGTGGGGGCACGGGGCGGGGATCGCCGGCCGAGGCCGGGCCCGGGTCCGTTGCTGCGTCGGTGTCCGCGCCCGGCAGGCCCAGGGCCTTCAGCGCCGCCGATCCGGCCGCGTCGGCCGCCGCCCACAGGGCGAGCAGCTCGGGCGGGGCGTCGAGTGACAGGTCGAGCCGGTCGCCGAGCCGCTCCGTCACGGTGGTGAGCAGCCTGTCGCGCGCGGCCGGGGCCAGCGTGTCGAAGCCGCCGCGCAGGGCCGGGAGCCGGTCGAGGAAGTCCTGGTCGGTCAGCGTGTCGATCCGGTCCATGAGCACGGCGAGCGCGTCCGGCGACGCTTGGAGCAGGGGACCGGCGGCCGTGAGCAGCCCGGCAAGACGCTTCGCCAGCGCCCGGCGCGTGTCCGGAGCCGTGGCCCCGTCGATCCAGCCGGCCGTACGCTCGCCCAGCCCGGCCGCGTCGTCCAGGTCGAGCAGCACGCGTACGGCCAGGGCCGCGCCCTGGATGAGCGGGGAGCCCTCGGCCGCCAGCTCGGCGAGCACCCGGTCCAGTCGCAGGCCCAGATGACGGGCGGCCGTCCGGTCCGCCAGCGCCACCAGCGCCCCGGCGTCGGCTCCGCTGTCGCTCCCGGCGAGGCCGGGCAGGGCCCGGACCGCGGCGTCGAGGAGTTCCTCCGTGAGGGCGCCGGCCGTCGTGCGGGCGTCCTGCATCGTGTCGGGGTAGTGGCCGCGCCGCAGTCCTTCCAACAGGTCCAGGGCCTGGAGGAGCTCGGGCAGGTCGGCGCTGTCGGGCAGCACGACGGATGCCTCGTACAGGCGTGCGTCGACCAGTTCGGGCAGGCCGCAGCGCGCGGCGGCGGTCAGCCCGGTGAGGATCTGGGCCGGGGTGGGGCCGCCCTCGGCGGCCTCGTGGCGCGCGGTCGCGGCGAGCGTACCGGCGGCGGCCTGGGCCGCGGTCACCCCGCGCACGCCCGCGAGGTCGAGGCGTGCGGGCACGGACGGCGTCCACGTCAGGCGCCACCTGGTGCCGAGCGCGGTGCCGTCGCCCGTGCCCGCCACGTCCAGGGGTTCGCCGTACGAGGCACCGATCACCAGCAGCCGCTGGAGCAGCACTTCGCGGCGGCCGTCCAGCTGTGAACGGAGCGGGTCTAGGCGCAGGTCACGGCGGTCGGGGTCGTCCGGCCGGGGCAGCCGCAGTTCCGCGAGTTCGGCCTCGACCGAGGGGCCGAGACCGGACCGGGGCGCGTGCGGGCTGATCCGGCCGCGTGCGGTGCCGACGAACACGGCCTCCAGCGCGCGGGCCAGCGCCCGGCCCCGGCCGAGGGGTTCGCCCTGGCCGAGGACAGTGGTGACGGCCTCCAGGAGTTCGCCGCGTCCGGGAGCGGGCAGTCCGCGCAGGGCGGCCAGGTCGCAGGCCAGGCGCAGCGTCTCGGCGCCTTCGCCGGTCCCCGCGGTGTGACCGTTGCGGCGCATCTCACGGCACAGGCCGGTCACCGCGTCGGCAGCCGCCTCCCGGATCCGTTCCGGATCGCCGGCGGCGGTGAGCACCGCCTGCTGCCACAACGGGTCGCGGATTCCAGCCGGGTAGCCGGACCGGGAGTCGAGCAGGTCGAAGGAGTACGGCACGAGCGAGGTCACCGCCGAGCCCTCGGTCGCTGCGGCGCCTTCTCCCCCGGCCCTGCCGGCCGCCCGAACCCCTGCCGCGTCCGTACCGGACCCCCACGTGCGGGGCCCCGCACCGCGCGGGGCGGCCTCGGACGGGACGGCCGCCCGCCCCATAGCGCCGGAGACGTCCGCCGTCCCGGCCCCGGCCTCCGCGTCCGTGGATGTGAGAAGCGCGGGTGCGTGGAAGGCGCCGATCACGGCTGCCACCCGGCGCCCGTCCGCCGAGGCAGCGGCGATCACCTGCCGCATCCGTTCCTCCCGGGCCAGGTCGGCGGCGGGTACGGCGGCGTCGGCGCGCAGGGCCCAGCCCACGCCCAGCGCGGCTCGGCGCACCGCGTCCGGGGCGCACCCCGGAGCCAGCACCTCCACCGCGCGGTCCCACAAATCGTCACCGTCCCGGCCGGTCCCGGCGGCGGCGAGCGCCTCGGCGTACGAGCGCCGCACCCGCGACGTCCCGTCGCCGGGAGCAGGGTCAGGACCGGCAGGACCGGCATCAGGACCGGCGTCGAAACCGGCAGGGCCGGCGGCGGGACCGGCTTCGGGACCGGCGGGACCGGCCTCGGGACCGGCGGGACCGGCTTCGGGACCGGCGTCGAGCACACCCGTGGCCCCCGGGGGCGCATCGGCCTCCGGACGTACGGCCTCGTTCCCGTCCCGCTCGCTCACCGGCCCGAGTGCCCCCGCCGACCAACGCGGGTCGCCGAGAGGAAGGTCGCAGCACACGATCTCCACCCCTCGGCTTCTGGCCCAGCGGACCGCGGCGAGCTCCGGTGAGAAGTCCGCGAACGGGTAGAACGAAAGCCGTCCCCCCTCGCCCGCTCCGGCCAGGGCGACCGGGGCGACGGTTTCGGGGTCCGCCAGGTGTTCCAGCCAGGGCTGGAAGTCGGTCGGCAGCTCGACGCAGACCACCTCGGCCCGCGCCTCTTCCAACAGGGCGGGTACCACCGCGGCCAGCGCCGGACTGTGGTGGCGCACTCCCAGCAGGTACGGCGCCCGCGACGCGGCCAGTGCGTCCACGGCCGTCCGTGGATCGACGGTCGTCAACGCAGGCTCCCGCGCAGGTCCCAGAGCCGGCGCCACATCGCCGAGCCGTTCTCGGCACGGCGGCGCACCGGGCCGTCCCAGTAGCCCAGCAGCCGTGCGTGGTCGGCGGGGTCGTCCTTGCGGACCACACCGAGCAGATGTCCCGGCAGCAGATCGAGCACGTCCTCGGCGGGCAGGTAGGCGGCCGCGACCCCCAGCGACGCCGCCACCTGGACGGCCTCGGCGGTGGACATGACCGTGCCCGGCCGCTCCACGTCCCAGCCCTCGTCGGAGCGGCCGGAGCGCAGGTCGCGGAAGACGGTGACGAGGGCGTCGAGGACGGCGTCATCGACGGCGAAGGCCGCTCCCGCCCGCTGCACGGCGGCGACGGCCTGGCGGCGTATCAGGACCGCCTCGGCGTCGGCGTCGGCGATCGGGTCGACGGTCTCGAAGTTGAAACGGCGCTTCAGCGCGGCCGACATCTCGGAGACGCCCCGGTCGCGCAGGTTGGCGGTGGCGATGACGGTGAAGCCGGGGGCGGCGCGGACGACCGCGTCCTCGGTGGAGGTCAGCTCGGGTACGGTGATCCGCCGGTCCGACAGGATGGAGACGAGGGCGTCCTGGACCTCGGGCAGACAGCGGGTAATCTCCTCGACCCGCACCACCCGGCCGGCCCGCATGGCAGCGAGGACCGGGGAGTCCACCAGGGCCTGCGGGGTGGGGCCCTGGGCGAGCAGCAGGGCGTAGTTCCATCCGTAGCGGAACGCGTCCTCGGTGGTGCCGGCCGTGCCCTGCACCGTCAGGGCGCTGGTCCCGCTGACAGCGGCCGCGAGCAGCTCCGACAGCATCGACTTGGCCGTGCCGGGCTCACCGGTGAGCAGCAGCCCGCGCTCTCCGGCGAGGGTGACCACACAGCGTTCGACCAGCGCGCGTTCGCCGACGAACTTCGGGGCGATCACCAGCTTGGACGGCAGACCGGCGCGACGCCCGGGCAGGGCCAGCTCCACGCCGTCGCTGCCGCAGACGAACGTGACCACCGCGCGAGGAGTGAGCGCCCAGCCGGGCGGCCGCGGCCCGGGGTCCTGGGCGGCGAGGAAGGCGAGTTCGACGGCGTGGCGCTCCTCGGCCGGCTGGCCCTGCCGGACGGGTGCGGTCTGTTCGGTGGCGGTCATGCGGGTTTCCTTCGTCATGGTTCGACAGGTGTTCATACGGGTCGGGGACCGGCGCGGCGCACCCGGGGCGGGCGCGCCGCGCCGTGCTGACGGCGGGCGGCCGGTCAGCGGCGGCTCAGGTGCCGTTCGGCGGCGCCTCAGCGGCGGCGCCTGGTACGCCGCACCTTCAGCTCCTCGAAGCGCGGGAGGTCGCCGTCGAGGATCCGCTGCCAGGCCCGGGCGAACAGCTCCGCGGCCGGTTCGGTCGGCACCAGGGTGCCCAGCACCGGCCGGCCGGCCGTGGCCACCCCGTACATCGGCAGCTTCCACTGCTCAACGGGCAGGACGGGCGCCGACTGCTCCGCCCAGGCGCCCGGCAGGACCAGCGAGCGTCCCGCCCGGGCCCGTACGCCCGACACCACCAGGTCGGTCTCGGCCAGTTCGGCCCGCGCCGTCTTGAGACGGGCCGGCTTCCACCCCGTCCATCGCGCGGTGTTGCGGTCCGTCGGGTCGGGCATGGCCAGCAGCATCAGGTACAGCGTCGCCGCGTCGGCGGTCAGACCGTGTGCCTCGGCGACCTCGGCCACCTGCTCGGGCACCGAACGAGACGGATCCTGCGGCCACCACAGGCCCTCGTCGTCCGCCGTGCCGGCCGCGGGCGCGCCCGGGTCGGCCAACAGCCGTGCGAACGCCGGGTCGTACGCCCACCGCAGGGCCGTCTCGACCCCGGTCGGCTGCTGATCGGCGCCGCGCAGTGCCACCAGGTACGGGTCGGAGCCGGTGGAGTCCAGCAGGGCGGGCCGTACGGCCGGCTGGGGCCGGCCGTCCTGCGTGGCCATGAGCACCGCGCCGTACCGCTCGTGGTCCGGTGTCGTCTCCGTCGGGGCGCCGGCCACCTTCCGGAAGTCCGCGAGGCTCGTGTAGTGCCCGGCGGAGAGCAGCAGTTCGGGTGCCGCAAGACGCTGCCGCACGGCGGTCAGCGCACTCGGCAGCGCCGCCCGTACCGGATCACCGGCGGGCAGCCGGTGGGCCAGCCAGGCCATCAGGCTCATCGAGCCGACCAGCACCGCCGAGGTGAACGGCGCATCGGCGGGGGACGCCGTCGCCGGGTGATCGCCCTCGATGCGCCACGGCACGTCGACGCCGAGCTCCGGCGACGACGCCGGTTCCAGCAGCGCCGGGAGCGCCCGGTGCACGGGCCAGCCGCTGCGCGCGGCGCGCGCAGCCTCCGCCGCCAGCCAGTCGGGCACCTGCCGGCGCCGTCCCACCTTCTCGTTCCACACGGCGGCCGCCGACGCCACGTCCGGGCCCTCGTTCCACAGCCGGGCCGGGTCGTCGGGCAGGAGCGCCGCGAGCACCGCCCGGCGTACCTCGACCGGGAGCGCGCGCAGTTCGTCGCGGGCGTGTCCTGCCTCGGCCACCTTCAGCCCGAGCGTCTTGCGCAGCTCGGTCGGCAGGAAGTTGTTCTCCCAGCTGTCCACGTCGGGCATGCCCACGAGAACGATCCGGGCCAGCGCCCGGGACACACCGGTGAGGCGGCTGAACTCGTCGGCGGCCTCCGGCAGGAAGGGCACCGCCTCACGGGACTGCGCCTCCCCGAGGAAGCCGGTCAGCCAGTCGGCGCCGCGCACCCGGTCGCCCACCGGCGCGTCACTGCTCACGGTGTAGGGGCCGGGCACCTCGAAACGGCCGCTCGGATCGTGGAGCAGTGCGCCGAACTCCCACCCGTCGTCGACACTGGAGTTGTGCTCGGTGATGCCGAGCAGAGCACCGCCGCCCAGGGGCAGCACACCGCGGTGCGCGACGTTGCGCCGCTGGCCGTCCGGCGTGTGCAGGTGGGGCGTCGCCAGGCGGACCAGGACCCGGCGCCAGTGACCGGCCGAGGCCGCCGTCGAGGCCAGCCCCAGCGCGTCCACCCGGCCGAGGACTTCGAGCAGGGCTGCCCGGTGTGCCGGTTCGCTGCCGGGCGCGACGGCCCGGTAGGCGATCGCGGCCGGCTCGTCCAGGAGCGAGACGAACGGCAGTCCCGAGTAGGGCAGCGACGGGAGATCGAAGTGCAGCCGGCCCGGCAGCGCCGTGGCGGCGGTGTCCGCGCGCACGGACGCCAGAGTGTCCAGGTATCGGAGGGTCACGTCGGTGTCCGCGCCGTAGCGGTAGTAGCCGGTGTTGACGATGCCGTGCAGCGCTTTGGCGAGCACGTGGTCGCTCGGTCCCTGGACCCGGTCCTCCGTGGGCTCGGCGGCGGGGTCGAGCCGTGCGGCCACGGCGTCCAGGGCCTTCTGCTGCCGCACCGCGAAGCGCAGCACCTTCACCACGCCGGCGAGCAGCTCGGGTGCCGAGACCTGCGGGAGCGCGGCCCTCACCAGCTCGGGCAGGTCCGCCACCCGCTCCGCGAGCACAGCCGCCTTCAGCAGGACGCCCGCCGACTCCGCGTCGGCGCCCCGCAGCGCCGCCGACCCCTGCGGATCACGCGCGCGCAGCATGTACAGGTACGGCAGCGGCGGCAGGGCCTGAGCCGCGGTCCCGTACAGCTCGTTGCGGTGGTCGCACTCGGCCGACATCGTGACCGTGCCCTCCGGGTCGCTGAGCAACAGCTCGCGCCACTGCTGGGTCAGTGCCCGCGGCCGGTCGTCGCCGGGGAACGTCAGCGCGGCGACCGGCCTGTCTGCGCCCTTCGGAAGGGTGACGACCCGTCCGGTGGTGTCCTCGCCGTGGTGGCCGCCGTCGGACAGCCGCACGACACGCCAGCCGAGGAGCCCGTCCGCGGACGTCCCCTGGGCCGAACCCGCCACCGCCGGGGCGGGCCGCAGCCGGCACGAGCCGGCCGCCAACTCGGCCCCCGGGGCGTGCTTCAGCAGCGCGTCGGCGAGGAAGCCGGGCTGCGAGCGCCGGCCGTACGCGCCGCCCACGGGGTCGTATTCGAGCCAGCCGCCCTTGTCCTCCCCGTCCCTGTCCTGCCACACCCAGTACGACGTGCCGTCGGACAGCAGCGCGCGCTCCGCGGGCAGCTTCGTGTCACCGCTGTGGAGGACCCCGCCGCCGGTGGTACGGCCGCCGCCGGGCAGCTGCAGGCTGAGGTGATCCGAACGCATGGCCCAGGAGCCGGCGCCGATGCCGGCGAGAGCGAACACCGTGTCGGGCGCGGTGTGCCAGTAGCCTTGCGGCTCGCCGCGACCGTACGTGTTCCAGAACACCAGCAACGCACCGTCCACGTAGTGGAAGCCCGTCCGCCACACGGACGTGGTGGGCAGCCTCAGATCGTGCACGAGAACGGTGGAGTCGGCGTCGATGACGCGCGCCTGCGTCGCGTTGGCCACGATCAGATACGGCCAGGCCTCGACGACCGTCAGACCCTCGGTGGTGTGGCGGCCCGGTGCCAGCTCCGTCAGCGCCTCCTCCCACGCCGGCCAGCGCAGCTCCTCCCACAGACCGCCTCGTAGCGTGCGCGCCACGGCCTCGCCGAGATCGGCACCGGCCGCGGCCGCGACCTCCTGCGGCGCGAGCGCGAGAGCCTCGGAGGGCAGCCACGAAAGCCGCTCGATCGCCTGCGGAAGTCCGGGCAGCCCGGCCGCCACCGACGAGGCGGCCACCTCACGCATCCACTCGGTGAGCATCGGGCGGCCGCCGGGCGATACGGCCAGCCGCCGCATCACGTCCGCACCGGAGGACGCGCTGTTGTAGCTGTTCGCCCCGCGCCCGAAGGCGGGCCGGAAGCGCGGGTCGGCCGCCAGCGCGACCAGGTCCCGCGGCTCCTCGCCGCGGGCCCAGTCCGACAGGCTCAGGGCGCTGCCCTGCCGGTGGTGAGCGGACTTCTCCTCGGGGTCGGCGACCGCGATCTCCAGCGAGAGCAGGAGGTCCAGCAGGTTCACGTCCTCGACACCGATCCGCAGGAATCGCTCGCCCTCGGGCCGCGCCGCCAGATCGGCACGCAGCCGGCCGGCCGCCCGCTCGACCAGCTCCAGCAGGGCGGGCGGCGTCGGGCGCGGCCCCCAACCGCGATGCCGGGCGCGGTGAAAGCGCTCCAGCCAGCCCGCCGCGCCGTCGGAGCACTGCTCCTCCTGCGGCAGGTCGGCGTCCGCGAGACCGGCGTCGGCCCCCGACTCCGCCAAGATTCCCAGCCACAGCTCGGTCATTTCCCCGTTGTCCCCGGGCGGGGTCATCGCCAGCAGCGTGCCCCGCACGGACGGAACGCGCCGGGCCAGCGCGACCAGCGCGCCGCGGTGCGACTTCCACCAACCGGCGGCGGCCCGCAAGGTGGCCGGCAGCGGAAGGAGCTCGGCGAGGTAGTCCTGCTCGGCCTCGTTGCCGGACAGGGCCGCGGCGCGGGCGAGCCGCTTCAGCTCCACCGCGGCCTGGGCGGACGGCGCGAGACCGCCGGCGGTCCGGCGCACGCACAGCCGCCGGAACCGCTCGTACGCCTCGACGGGCGCGAGCCGGGCCGACAGGTCCTTGCCGTAACCGGTCAGGACCTTCACCGGCAGCGCGCCGGCCAGGGCGAACTCCAGGAACAGGGCGTCGAGCCGGTCCTCGTCGACCGTCAGCCCGTGCTGCGCCTCGCTCGTGCGGGCACGGCCGAACAGCTGCCCGGCGTACGTGGTGTTGTCGACGCCGAGGAAGACCCGCGCGGCCTGCTCGTAGAAGACGGGCAGGAAGTGGGGGACGGCCGCGGCGAGCCGCCCGGCCAGCTCGTGGCAGGCGTCCAGGGCGGCCTTGGGCTTGGTCTTTGCCTGCCGGGCCAGCCGGTCCAGCTCCGGCACGACCGCCAGGGCGTGGTGCCCGTCCTCGGGGTGGTGCACCAGCACCCACTCGGGAAAGCCGAGTTCCTGGCGCCGGCCGAGACCGACCACGGCCGGCTCGCCCTGCGGCTCAAGTCCGAGGAAGCCTGCGGCGAGGTCCTCGGCGGGGCCCAGTTCGGCCGCGGCCAGCCGCACGACGACCCGATCCTCGCCGAGCACCGCGTGGCGATAGGCCCGCGCGGTCAGCTCGACCGCTGAGGGGCCCGCACCCCGCGCGTCGGCCGGGAGGACCGCGCCTGCCGCGAGCAGCTCCTTGTTGTCGTTCCCAATCGTCCCGGTCACGCGTCCCCACCCTCTTCGATCGTGCGGCCGGCGTACAGCGCAGCGGCCATGCGCATCCCCTCGGACCAGGCCACCGGCCCGACCTCGGTCAGCCGCACCGCGCGGCCGTCCTCGTCGTGCCAGCTCAGCCCGCCGGTCTCCGACTCCCCGTCCCAGTACGGCTCGCCGATCCACACCGACGCCTCCGTGCTGCGGCCCCCGTCGCGTACTTTGCACGTGGCGTAGCCACCGGACACCCGGTAGCCGAGGCCTGTGGCACGTGCCGCGAGACCGAACCGCGAGGCGAACTTCCCGCCCGCGTAGTCCCGTATCTCCGTCGCCGTCTCCGGACGCCCGGCATCCGGCCCGTCCGGCCCGGTCCAGGTGGCCCGGTGGATCTGCTCCACCTTCTGGGTGATGCCGAGGTCGGCCGCGAAGTCCCGTACGTCGTCCAGGTCCGGCAGGAGCACGGGGTGGGGAAGCGTCACCGTGCGCGGCGACAGCCGCACGGTCTCGCCGTCGAGGTCGACCACCTTGAGCTCCCCGTCGCCGGTGACGTCCCGCAGGAAGCCGACCTCGTCCGGATCGTCGCCCACGACGGCCATGTCGCGCAGCGCCGCCTGCCATGCCTCGTCCGGCCACACCCGCGCGATCAGCTCGGTCGGAACCGGAAGCGACGACACCATCCAGGCGTCCACCTGAGTCACGCACGAGGCCGCGTGCCGGTCCAGCCACTCGGCCAGCTGCCTCAGCCGGTCGGCCTCGGGGCTGTCGCGCAACGCCTTCGGCAGCGTCTTCAACTGCCGCCCCCCGACCCGCCGTGCGACCACACGCCCGTCCTCAAGGGTGATCTCGTACCCCTCACCCGCTGCCAGCCACGCCATCAGCCGTGCCCCTCCGCCTGTCCATCAGATGTCAGCGCAGCCCGAACCAAGGGCCACGAAGCCCCTGAACTGCGATATGTGGGGAGCCTAACGAGAGCCACTGACAACGCAGATCGGTCCGCGCGGGCCTCGCGACCGCCCGGCAGGGATCCTGGCGCTGCCGGGGACGGCAGGCGGCGCGGCCGACGGCGGCAGGCAGTGCGGCCGACGGAACGTCAACAGTGCGCCGCCCGGCTATGAGCAGGACGTCGGCCGAGAGGTGCCTCCGTACGGCGGGCCGGCTTCGCAGCACACTCTCCACGTCGATGGCCGGTACGAAGACGATGCCGCCTTCTCCATGCCGGTCCGAAACACCCGGGAGTTCTGCCTCGACGGTGACCGCACGCCACCAGGGCCGATCGGCCCTGGTGGTGCACGGCCTCCGATGGGTTCACTGCGATGCATCGCACGCCGCGGGTGCGCGAGGAGGGAGACATGGTGATCGCAGTCGTCGGGCACAGGGACCTCGGCAACAGAACCCTGGAGTTGGTGGAAGCCGAACTGAGAGCGCGGCTGGACCGCTTGACGGAAGGTGCCGCCGCCCTGGTACGGGCCGGGGCGGGGCTGCCGTTGGTGTTCGGGCGGGCCGCCCGGGAGGCCGGGCGAAGGCTGACGGTGCTGTTGCCGGCTCAGGGCGCGGTCCCCGCCGTGCTGCCCGAGCGGGACCGTTCGGCCGCGGGCGAATTGCTGGTGCTGGCCGAGCACGTACGGCTGCTGCCTTTCGATCCGGCCGACCGCAACGCGTGTGTCGGCGCCGATGAACGGCTGGTGGCGACCTGCCGGACCGTGCTCGCCGTGTGGGACGGATCGCCGTCGGACGGCCGGGACGCCACCGCGCATCTGGTCGCCTTCGCGCGTGCACGAGGAATCCGGGTGGAGGTCGTCTGGCCGGACGGTTCCGTGCGGGGGCTGGCATGAGACTTTCCCAGTGCGGTACGGGGAGGGTGGCGGAAGGCCCCGAGACCGGCGGCCGGGAATGCGCCGGCGTGTCCGCGACGGGCGACGAACGGGAATGCGCCGGGGCGAGGCGGGGGTTCGGGTGGCTGCTGGTCGTCACCGCCGCGCTCGGGCTGCTCGGCTCGTTCGTCATCACGATCGACAAGTTCGCACTGCTCGCCGACCCCGGCTTCGTGCCCGCCTGCTCGCTGAGCCCCGTGGTGTCCTGCACCGGTGTGATGCGCAGCGAGCAGGCGTCGGCGTTCGGCTTTCCCAACCCGCTCATCGGGCTGGTCGCCTTCGGGACGGTGCTGGGGACCGGCGCGGGGCTGCTCGCGGGTGCGCGCTACCGGCGCTGGTACTGGTTGGGACTGAACCTCGGCACGCTGCTCGGTGCCGGCTTCTGCATGTGGCTGATGACCCAGGCGTTGTTCGAGATCGGCGCACTCTGTCTGTGGTGCGTGCTCGTGTGGGTGGCCACCGTCCTCATGTTCTGGCACACCACGGTGCACAATCTGCGCCACGGCGTCCTGCCCGCGCCGCGCGCCCTGGTCGCGGCGGTGCTGGAGTTCCCCCTCGTGGTGCCGGTGACCTGGTGTCTGGCCGTCGTCATGCTGATAGCAGTCCGGTTCTGGTCGTACTGGCAGACATTTCTGTGACCGTGACCACGCCGGTGGCGTCATGACGGATCTGCTCGGCCGGTACTCCTGCGGCGGCCAGCCGAGCGGCGACGGCCTGCGCCCGCCCGGTCGTGACGGCCTCGGGGGCCAGGGCCAGACAGACATGCTGCCGGGCGGCGGCCCCGGGCTGCGGAGGCAGTATTCCGTTCAGGGCCCGCAGGCCGACATCCGCGAAGCGGGTGTGCGCCGTGCCGGCCGCGATGACGGTCAGCCAGGGACGCTCACGCCGGAACGCTTCGAGATACGCCGCGTCGTACATCTCCCCGGCCGTCGCCGTCTCCCCTGCGGGGCCCAGCAGCAGCCGTACCCGGCGTGCGCGGGCGCGCTCGTCATCGATCCGCTGGAGCAGCGCCTTCATCGGGGCCCAGCCCGTACCGGAGGCGATCAGCAGGAGGTCCGCGGCCGGAAGGTGGTCCGGCAGGGCCAGTGCGCCGCGCGGGGCGCTGAGCCGGACGGCGCAGCCCTCCCGCGTACCGTGCACCAGGGCATCGCTCACCCCGTCGGCGCCCCGGGCCCTTACGTGGAACTCCAGTTCACCGTCCGGATGCGGAGCACGGGCCAGGTAGTACGGACGCCATGCCTGCTCCAGCAGCGGCGACTCCAGGGACGCGTACTGCCCGGCCTCGAAGGCGTACGGCTGGTGGGGCCGTATCCGCAGTACCGCGAGATCGGGGGTGCGCAGTTCGTGCGAGGTCACCGTCGCGTCCCAGCTGGGTGGTTCGGCGATCGCCTCGTCCGCGCCCCTGACCATCGCCGAAACGGCCAGTCGCAGCATCCGCAGCCATGCCTGCTCCAGCTCGTGGGTCCACCGGGCGCCCGCGCGCACGCGCAGCGCCTCGATCAGTGCCGCCTCGAAGGCCTCGAAGTGCGCGGGGCGCACACCGAGCTTGCGGTGATCGCGTCCCAACTGCCCGAAGACGCCGATCATTTCGTCCGTGCGGTGCAGATTGCCGATCAGATAGCGGAAAATACCGGCGAGATGGGCCTGCTGGAAGGCCATCGACTCGGGGAACAACGACCGCAGATACGGATGCCGCTCGAACAGGATCCGGTACAGCTCGGCGATCAGCTGATCCAACGGGTTCACCAGGGGCAGCGAGTCGCCGATCAGCAACTGGTCGGCCGTTCCGTCGTACGCCTGCGGGGCCTTTGCGCTCCACTCCCCGGCACGGCTGCCGGAAGGGGCCAGGATGCGCCGTCGAAGCCGCATCGCGTCATGCCGTGCGAGCAGTGCGTGGTAGTCCTCGCTCGGGGTGTTCATGGGCCGGTTGCTCCTCGTTGCAGCACAGTGGGGTGGCCGGGAAGGAAGATGTCCGGGGCGCCCGGACGATCTTGGCGGCGTCAGTATGGCACCGCGCCCCACCCGCTGACCGGCCCCTGGCCACAGGGCCTTTCGGCCCTGTTCAGGCACCGTTTTCCATGCTGCCGCACCCCGGCGGGAACAGCTCCGCGGACGGGCACATACTGTTTGCGCCCCTCTCCCCGAACCGATCGAGCATGTGGTGAATGAGTTCGCGAATACCCCACCGAGCACGACCCTGACGAGTACGGAATCGCCCCGGTCCGTGGCCCCCGTACGCGTCTTCATCCTCGACGACCACGAGGTCGTCCGGCGTGGCGTACGCGATCTGCTGGAGGCCGAGGACGACATCGAGGTCGTCGGCGAGGCGTCCGACGCCCGGGAGGCGCTGGCCCGGGTACCGGCCTGCAGACCGCAGGTCGCCGTGCTGGACGTACGCCTCGGTGACGACCGGGGCGGTGATCGCGCCGGCATCGAGGTGTGCAGGGAGCTGCGCGCGCTGATGCCCGAACTCGCCTGCCTGATGCTGACGTCGTTCGACGACGACGAGGCGCTGTTCGACGCCATCATGGCGGGCGCCGCAGGGTACGTGCTCAAGCAGATCAACGGAGCCGATCTGATCACCGCCGTACGCAGAGTCGCGTCGGGCACCTCGATGCTCGATCCGCGGACGACCGCCCGTGTGATGGAGCGGCTGCGGGGCGGTGAGCGGCCCCCGGCCGAGGCGTCGGAGGGATCGGAACTGGACGGACTCACGCCCAGGGAACGGCAGATCCTCGATCTCATCGGCGAGGGACTCACCAACCGCGAGATCGCGGAACGTCTCTTCCTCGCCGAGAAGACCGTCAAGAACCGCATCTCCTCGATCCTCGCCAAACTGGGCGTGGGCCGCCGGATCCAGGCCGCGATGCTCGTCGGCCGGGTCAAGGACCGCCAGGGGTGGCCCCAGGCCCCAAGGGGCTGACGGGTACTCGGACGCCGGTCCCTGCCGGCATCAGTCGTGGAGCGGTGCGCGCCAGGTGATCCGGGTGCCGCCGTCCGACGGCCGTTCGACGGCCAGGGTTCCGCCGCACAGTTCCGCCCGCGTACGCATGTTGGCCAGCCCTCCGGGGCGCTCGGCCGCAGCCCCTGTCCCGGCCGCGGTCGTGACACCGTCCCGGATTCCGACGCCGTTGTCGGTGATGGTCAGGGTCACCGTGTCGTCGGCCGACAGCACGATGTCGATACGCGTGGCACGGGCATGGCGGGAGGCGTTGGACACCGCCTCGGCGGCGACCGCCACCACATGTTCGGCCAGCTCGTCCGGGACCGTGGTGTCCACCGGCCCGTCGATCCGCAGAGTGGGCCGGAAACCGAGGGCGTGGGTCGCCGTGCGAGCGGTCTCCGCCATCCGGTGCCGCAGCCCTCCGCGGCCCGGACCGTCCGCCGTCCGCAGATCGAAGATGGTGGACCGGATGATCCGGATCGTGGTGTCCAGATCGTCCACCGCCCGGCTGACCCGCTCGGCCGCGTCCGGCCGGTCCGCGATGGCACGCGTGGTGCTCTGCAGGGTCATCCCGGTCGCGAAGAGACGCTGGATCGCCAGATCGTGCAGATCGCGGGCGATCCGGTCCCGGTCGTGCATGACGGCGAGTTCCTCGGACTCGGCCCGCCTGTGGGCCAGTTCCAGGGCGATGGCCGCCTGGTCCGCGAAGCCCGAGACGAGCGCGACCTCGATGTCGTCGAACGGCGGGCGGTCCACCGGCCGCCCCAGGCGCAGGGCGCCCCTGGTCTCCGCGTCGACCCGCAGAGGCACCGTCACCACCGGGCCCAGACCATCCTCGGCACCGTCGCCGAACGGGTGGGCCCGGGGATCGGTACGCACATCGGCGCAGTGCACCGGGGTTCCGGTACGGGCGGCGAGGCCGGCCAGTGAGCCCCGCGCGGGTACGGTCAGCCCCGTGACGCGCTCGGAGTCCCTGCCGTGGGCGACGGCAACGGTCAGACGTGCCTCGGCCCCGGATGCCTCCGAAGTCCCGGAGCGGGGCGCGGGGGGTACCGGCAGCAGGATCGCGGCCCGGTCGGCCCCCGCCACCTCCATCGCCCGCTCGGCGATCAGATGCAGCACCTCGTCGGCGTCCGTCCCCGAGAGCAGGGTGCGGGTGATCTCGCCCAGCGCCTCCAGCCGCCGCTCCCGGCGACGGCTCTCGTCGTACATGCGGGCGTTGTCGATGGCGACCCCGGCCGCGATCGACAGGGTGGTCAGCACCGCCTCGTCGTCGGCGTCGAAACTCACCCCGCCCCGCTTCTCGGTGAGGTAGAGGTTTCCGAACACCTCGTCCCGCACCCGCACCGGCACTCCGAGGAAGGTGCGCATCGGGGGATGGTGGGGCGGAAATCCGAAGCTGCGCGGATGGTTGCTGAGATCGGTGAGCCGCAGTGGTTCCGGGTGCCGGATCAGCTCACCGAGGATGCCGCGCCCGCACGGTGTCCGGCCGATCTCGGCGGCGAGCGGCTCCGATATGCCGACCGGCAGGAACTCCAGCAGCTTCTGTCCGTCCCCGACGATGCCGAGCGCCCCGTACTCCGCGTCGGTCAGGGTCACCGCGGCCTCCACGATCCCGCGGAGCACCTCGGGCAGTTCCAGGCCCCGCCCCAGGCTCATCACGGCATCCAGCAGACTGCGCATCCTGTCCGGCCGGCTGGGCCGGGGCCAGGCAGCCGGGCCGGCGCAGGAGGAGTCGGGCAAGGCCCTGGGGGCTGTCTCTGTCATCGGGCGCCGCTCTCAGGATCCGTGTGCCGTATGCCGGGAATCGCTCACCGGATCACCGCGGGGCTGGGACCGGTCCACGGACGGTCAGCCTACGGCAGCCGCAGGACGGTTCCGGCCGTGCGCCGGGGCCCGGTGAGGCCGGTCGGCTCCCCCACGCCCCGGCAAGTAGGGCCGGTCGGCCCGGCGGAACGTACCCCGTCGGTCCCTGTAGGGCTTCGAGCGGCGCGGCCAGCATGGTGCGGCCGGGAAGGTCCGGTCCCGTCCCCCCGTGATTCGCCGGACCTTTCCGACCGCTCCCCGGCCGCCCGTGCGGTCGGGGAGCGCTCGGAGAACCGCAGGAGCTGGAGGACACGGTCCGGTGGACGCAATGGAAACGCAGGGCAATCGAGCCGCCCCCTCGCAGGGCTCCAAGCCCCCGGCCCCGAAGCCGCCACCACCCGCACGCACGCCACCGGCACGCACGTCAGCGGAAACGGCCGTCCGTCCCGCGGGCGGATCGTCGTCTCGTGGCTCACCACGACCGACCACAAGCAGATCGGCACGCTCTATCTCGTCACCGCGTTCGCCTTCTTCCTCATCGGCGGTGCGATGGCCCTCGTGATGCGCGCGGAACTCGCCCGTCCCCGGGACGCAGATCATCTCCAACGAGCCGACCGCGCTCCCGACGGCCGGCCGCGGCTGCCGTGCTGACCGGGTGGGGCTCGGCGGCCCTCACGATGACCCTGCTGCTCATGCCGGTCGCACCGGCGCCGGCCGCGCTGCCGGCGGTCACGGGCACCGCCACCGTGGTGTGTCTGGCCGTCCAGGCACGGCTGCGACGGGGGCAGAAGCAGCGTGAGGAGGAAGTGCGCTGGTCCATGCTCTTTCCGGTACGGACCTCCGGGCGGGCCGAAACCGCAGAGGAGGAGTAGCGAACGGCGCGGACCGGATCAGGACCTCATGTCCAGAGCCGGCCGCAGTTCGGTGGAGCCGCAGTCGTACCTGTGGACACACCCCCGGGACCTTCAGCCACGCCGACGGGGTTTCCCGCGACGGCGGGCGCTGGGAAGCGACCATGGGTGACAACGATGCGCGTCGAGGCGTATGGGGCGAGTGGCGGGTCACTGCGGGCGGTGCGTCCGATTGCTCACCGTCCAGCCGCAGCACGCTGCCTGGCCACTGCCCTTGTCCCCCTTGCCGATCCCGTCCTGCGGAAGGGTCTCATCGTCAGTCCCGGGGTCCGGGCACGAATGCCTGAACACGTGCTGCGAGGAGCAGGTTCTCGTAGGTGTGGTGGCGGCGGGTGGTGGTGCGGTGGTGCAGCAGGACGGCCGCGCGGGCGTGTTCTCCTGTGTCGACGAGGGCGCGGGCGAGGGTGTCCTGGATGATCTCGCGTTCCACCCGTACTCCGCCGATCCGCTCCGCTTTCTCGCCCAGGCCGCTGAGCAGGTTCACCGCCGCGCGGGGGCGGCCCGCGGTGATCTCCGCCAGTGCCTGCACCACGGGGGCCAGGACCTCGTGGAACTCGGGGCGTGCGTCGGCGGCGGCCCGGCGGGCCAGGGTGAGCAGGTCGTCGATCGCACTCTCCACGGCCAGGGCGAGGGCGAGGTTGAAGGTGTGGAAGACCTCCGCCATTCCGCCCGGTGCGGCGAGCAGTTCCCGGACGTGGCCCGGATCGCTGCGGCCGGCCGGGGACTGCCCGGCCAGGAGCAGGCGCCAGTTCGTCGCGGCCCGCATGCCGACGTCCGTGCGCGCCAGTGCCGCGTCCGCCCGGCGGCGCGCGTCGGGGAAGTCACCGCAGGCGATGGACTGCAGAGCGGCGTGCCAGTTCAGGTGCCGTGCCTGCACCGCCTGCGGGTCTGTCGTCAGCCACTGGTCCAGGAAGTCGGTGCAGGCGCGGCCGGCCCCGAGTTCGTGTTCGGCGTGCGCCAGGGCGTGTACGGCCACGCCCGAGCGGGGATAGAGGGCCAGTGCCTGCCCGGCCAGTCCGTGCGCCTCGCGCACCCGGCCCTGCTCCGCCCTGGCCGATGCCAGCCGGCTCATCCAGGTCCAGCTCTCCGGGCCGGCCACCGCCGCCTGCTGCTCCATCAGAGCATTGCCGTGCGCGCGGTAGGCGGCGTCCCCGCACTCGAAGAACGCACCGAGCATGAGGCCGGCCAGATCGTCGGCGGGCCATCGGTCGAAGTGTCCCACCAGGTGATCGGCCGTCAGCCGGTACTGCCGGTGCGTGTGAAGGAACATCCCGTACACCAGGCTCGCCTCCCGCTCACCGACGGCCGACGCGTCCCGGTGCGCGATCACCAGCTGTTCCTTCAGCACGGCGTCGTCCCAGCGGTCTCCGGTCGTCAGCGCCAGCAGCGCCCGCGCCACACCGCAGTCCGGGTCCGACCCGACCCACTGGCGCAGCAGGGGCAGCGTCTGCCCGCTCAGGGAGAGCAGTGCTTCCACCGCCCGCTCGTCCACCGGCGTAACCGGCGCTGCTCTGCTCACCGTTGCCCAACCGGACATCCGTCACTCACCGGCCCGTTCACACGCTGGACATGAACACGGCTGTGCAGACGATGCCGCTGTTGCCGCAGTGGTTGCGCGGCAGGCTCAACGGCAGCCCTGTCCGATTGCCGCTGCCCACCCCGCTCCCGGCCACCGTGGCACCCACGGCCCGGGCACCCCCCTGGTTGACACAGGTGTTGCCGAACGCCGCGTTCCCGACCCCGATCACGCCCGCGTGAGCGGCACCGGCCGGAAGCAATACTGCGCCCGCCACCGCGCCCAGCACCGCGGCCCGCACACCCGCACGCCCCGCACCGCCGCCCGTTCCTCGCGTCTCCGCATCCATCGCGCTCCTCCTTTGTCCGGGACCGGTCCCGGTGCCCGTGCAAGCCCTTGCCCGGCCGGACGAACCGGGCCGTACCCCCACCAACGAAAGAGTCCGGCTCCCGACACGCGCACTGCGTGACGTACTGACCGCCTTGACCGATGCATGTGCCCGGGTGGCGGCCTTGCGCCGCAGCAGTCAGCAGATCGTGCCCGTTCCGGCCGCCGTGGCCCGCAGCAGATCCCTGAGGAGTACAAAGTCGATCTTCTCCGGCTTACGGAAGCGCAGGCAGCCCTTGCCCATGTCCTGGCCCGCCAGCCGCTCAGCGAATGCCTCGCGGACATCGCTGCGCAGCAGATAGAAGGAGATGTACTGCTTCTGGCTCGCGAAGGCGATCTCCCCGATGCCGTCCCGCTCGTAGGCGGGCATCCCGTACGCCATCACCTCGGTGAATCCCCGCAGCTCGGCACGGCACAGCTCACGCAGCCGAGTCAGAGCCTCTTTGCGTTCCTCGGGCACCTCGGCGAGATAGCCGTCGACATCTTCCGCCTGGCTTTGCACCATGATCCGAGCGTAAGCGACACAAGGCATTGATCCACCGAGCCCTGCCCGGCACAGGCATCCGCCGTCCAGACACTGCAAGGACGGTGTGACCTGATCGCGATGGGCAACACCCACCCGGGTGGCCATGTGGTGGCCTGCTCGCACGGTGACGTCATCCCTGTGTTTGTGGCCCGGGCGCCGGCCCTCTACGGCCATGCGTCCCCGCCGCCCGTCGTGGACCGGGGCGGCCGGCACCGGATGCGGTTCGGCACAGATGCGCTGATCGTCGAGTCCTGCCGCAGGCCCCTTCCGCCTTGGCGCCGCCGAACGGACAATCGGCATCAGCGACCCGCTCCCCCGCTGCGCGCAAGCCGGCTTCCGGGGCCGATCAGTTGGCCGCGAAGGTCCGGCAGGTCCTCGTCACTGAGTCGTTCTCGTGGACGCGCATCAGGCGGAGAACTGGTGACCGACCACTTCCACAGCGCCGGAACGTGCCGAGACGGCGGAGGCACTGACGCTGTTCGCCGATCGGGAGCCGGGCGCCTACGACCGTCCGGACTGAACCGGTCCCCACCGCAGCACCTCGCCCGAAGAGGGACGGGGTCAGCTGGGATTCAGCGGAGTAATACCGGAACCGCGAACAGCGTGAGTTCCGGCGACATGACCGCGAGCGGCTCCCCCGCCTTCACCGCGTCCCAGGCGATCGCAGCCGCACGCGCCGCCGGCCGGTCCACGGCTCGCCTGCCCATCGCATCCACATCGCGTCCAACGGCAGGTGGCAAAAGGTGATCGTCAGTCCTGTTTCGGCCGCGAGCCGTGCGAGTTCGGGCGTCCAGGCCCGGTGCGGCAGCACTTCGAGCCGCCCGCGTCGGCGGTGACGAGCAGTCGTGTCACCTGTGAGTGGGCGTCCCGGCCCTGTTCGGACCACCAGCGGCGGATCGCTTCCACTGCGAGCGCGGCGGTGTCGTGGTCGGTGCCCACGTTGACCCGGCCGGTGTTCGCCGCGAGATCGTAGATCCCGTACGGGACGGCCTTGCCCGGCTGCGGGTCGGCGAAGTCAGGGACGTTCACCGGTATCGGATCAGCCGCAGGCCACCAGCGGCGTCCGCTCGCGTCAGCGGCCAACTTGCCTGGTGCCACAGCACGTCGGCCTGTCGGGACGGAGACATCGTTCATCTCTCGCGCACCCGCCGGGCCAATAATTGGTCTGTACCAAATCTGGCGAAGCTCTTGCCGGAAACCGCGCACCTGGGCAGGATTTGACTCGCGATCAAGCAGGTAATCACCTGCTTTCTCATCCATTGTCGCGCTTTGGCAACAGCGGCGTCCGTGGCACCCCATGGGATCCGCCCGTCGAAGCCGGATCGTTCCGCTCCACGCTCCACCCGCACATGCGCCACTTCCCATCACGCATCGTCATCGGACGAAGGAGTACCCATGTTCACGAAGTCCCCTTCCAGGAAGCGCGGTGTCGCCGGTGCCGTGGCCGTCGCGGCGGCCACGGCGGGCATGATGCTGGCCACGGCGCCCGCCGCCCAGGCAGCGCCCGGCGGCTGCACCACCTCGTCCGCGAGCAGCAGCCTTTCCAGCCTCTGCACCAGCGGTACCGGTCAGCACCGGATTCACGCGGTGCTCAACCCGCTCGACCCCAGATTGCCGCAGCGCATCATCCTCGGTAACTGGGCCCCGGTCGGCCAGACTTCGGTCGCCTCCAACCCGTGGGGGGCGGGGTACGTCGTGAGCGTCTGGGTGGACCTCGTCGACTAGGGTCTTTCGTTCGGATCGGGCCGGATCAGGGAGCGGGGTCCGGTGTCGTGCATCGCAAGGCGGAGGAGGGAGTCGACGTGGAGCGTCGGCGACCGACGACAACGCGGCGAAGTGCGGCACCGAGGCACGCGAGCCCGGCACGGTCCGAACGAGAGGCCCCAGCGGTCCGACCGGTATCGGCGAACGCCGGCAGCCGTACGAAGTGAGAGACAGGCCGGCCCGTCGATCGGGCCGGCATTGTCGTGGTCGCGGCGTTGGTGCGGTCGGGTGGTCGTCCGCCCGGATCACCGCCACCGGATCGGGCGGGGCCGTCCGCGGTGCGACCGACGGGCCGGCGCGAGGCGGGGTCAGTCCTCGTCGGGTTCGAGGACGCGGGCCCTGGGCTCGACCGGATTGGCGGCGACCGCCGCACAGCCGCGTCAATGCCGGAATGGCGGTGAGCATCCCTGCCCCGGCTGCCTGCACGACGACGCGGCTGTTGGCAGCGGAGATGCGCGCGTCGGCGGGCCGATCAACAGATCCTGAGGGCACAGCCGTTCCGCCACGTATCAGGCGCGGGGGTCCACAAGAATCTTGACGGCCGTCTCGTTGTGGTGGATCAGGGTCTCGAAGCCCTCGCTGACGAGGTCGTCCAGCCCGATGGTCTTGGTGATGAACGGTGCCAGGTCGATGCGCCCCTCCCGCACGAGTTTGATGGTCTGCGGGTGGGAGTTGACGTAGGCGATCGTGCCGCGCAGGTCGATCTCCTTGAGGACGAGCCTCTGCATGTCGATCGACGCCGGCTTGCCCCAGATCGAGATGACCGTGATGACACCGCCCGGCTTCACGGCGTCGAACAGCGTGTCGAGAACGACGTTGACGGACGTGGCCTCGAACGCGACGTCCGCGCCCTTGCCGCCGGTGCGGCGCCGGACCTCTTCGGCGACATCGGTGACGGAGGGGTCGATGACGTGGTCGGCGACCTTGGCGTCCAGTGCCTTCTGCCGACGCAGCGAGCTGAGTTCGGAGACCGCGACCTCGACGCCCATCGCCTTGAGCACCGCACAGGTGAGCAGCCCGATGGGACCGGCGCCACCGACGAGAGCGAAGTCGCCCGCCTTCGCACCCGACCGCTGGAACGCGTGGTAGCCCACCGACAGCGGCTCGATGAGTGCCGCCTGGTCCAGGGGGACGTCTCCGACAGGGTGCACCCACCGACGCTCGACGACGATCTTCTCCGCGAGACCGCCGCCGCGGCCACCCAGTCCGATGAAGTTCATGTCGGGCGAGATGTGATAGTTCGGGTTGTTCTCGCTGGTGTCGATGTCGGGACGCAGGATGTAGGGCTCGACGACGACACGGTCGCCCGGCTTCAGATCCTCGACGCCGTCGCCCACCGCGTACACGACGCCGGACATCTCGTGGCCGAGGGTCACAGGGGCTGATTCACCCGAGACCGGGTGCGGGTGACCGGCCGACGGGACGAAGATCGGTCCGTCGAGGTATTCGTGCAGGTCCGTGCCGCAGATCCCGCAGTACGCGACATCGATACCCACCGTGCCCGGTCGGACAGTGGGCTCCGCGATGTCTTCGATTCTGATGTCACCACGGTCGTAGTAGCGTGCAGCCTTCACTTTGCTCTGGCTCCTTCATCCGTTCTCTGCTCACACGGTCCTTCGCTTCGTGCCGCGGGGTGAGGCGCGTACCCGCACGGCGCATATCGTCGACAATACGGTCAGGTGCTCGCGTCAGCCTCCCGGAGCCGAGGGCGCACTCGGTGTCAGCCGGGGCCACGCGGTGCGGTGCGGCATGCGCGACTCATCGGACACCGCCCGCTTCCGGGCCGCAACCTCCATCGCGCCGGCCGGCAAGGCCCCGGTGGCCGCGGTCCTCCCCTTCGTCACGGATCTCCATGGCCGTCCGGCGGCCGTCATCGCCGCCGCCCCGTGGGGGCACCCTGCCGCGGGGCACTGCGGCCTGCGTGCAACCGCTGTGGATCCTGACACCGGTGGCAGTGGAGTCACCCTGTGGCGGATCCGCAGCGATCGCCGGTACCGGCGCGGACAGAACGCCCAGCAGGGTCAGTGCCGCCGCGGCGGTCCGGACAGCCGTAGAACGCGCGTTGCTCGTGGTGCTGTCTCTTGGTCGAGCAGGGACGTCACAGCCGCCGCAGACTTGTTCCTCAGCCGGCCAGGCGTTCCACCAGCAGGAAGGCGCCGATGGCGATCATCATGGCACCGCTGACGCGGGTGACGACCCGGGCGGCCGAGGGGCGGGTACTCAGGACCGTGCGGGCCAGGACGCCGACGGCGAGGTAGACGACGGCGCACGCGGTCAGGTGCATCATGCTGAGCAGACCTGTCTGCGCAGCGACCGGCCAACCTGTGTCAGGGTCGATGAACTGCGGGAACAACGAGAAGTACAGCAGCAGCGCCTTCGGGTTCAGGCCGCTGATCCCGGCCCCCTTGAGCATGACCCGTACGCGGGAGGCGCCCGAGCTCTCTTTGGCGGCTGCCGGAACGGCCGGCTGCCGCAGAACGCCCCGTCCGAGCCACAGCAGGTAGCCGGCGCCCGCCACGGTCAGGGCGGTGAGCGCGGCCGGGGAACTCGCCACGATCACCGCCAGGCCCGCGACAGCCACGAGCGCATAGGCCAGGTGTCCAGCGATCAGCCCCGTGACGGCTGGGACGACCGAGCGCCCCCGCAGACCGGCGGAGATCGCGTAGGCCCAGTCCGCGCCCGGAGTGAACACCAGCAGCAGGTCCACAGCCAGGAAGGCTGCCAGCGTCGTCGTGTCCATCGATCGTTCCCTCTCGCATTTCTCGCTCCGGAGGGAAGACTAGGGTGGGTTTGCCCGAAAATATTTGCTTCTTTACCCCACGAACGCAGGATATGAGGGAAGATCTTTCCCATGGACGCCTTGGACCGGAAGATTCTTGCCGAGCTTCAGCTGGACGGCCGGCTGACGATCACCGAGCTGGCCGCCCGCGTGCAGCTCAGCGTCTCGCCCTGTCACCGCCGACTGCGCGACCTCGAACGCGAGGGCGCCATCCGCGGCTACCGCGCTGTCGTCGACCCGGCCGCCGTCGGCCTGAACTTCGAGGCCCTCGTCTTCGCCACTCTGCGCTGGGAGGACGCCGACACGGTCACCGCCTTCGAAGAGGCCGTGGCCGCCGTCCCGCACGTGTTGCAGGCCCAACGCCTGTTCGGCGAGCCCGACTACCTCCTGCGGGTCGCGACTGCCGACCTGACCGCCTTCCAGGAGCTGTACGACCGAAATCTCGCCCGGCTGCCCGGCGTCCAGCGTCTGACGTCCACCCTCGTCATGAAGAACGTGATCGACGACCGGCCCCTGCCCGAGTAGTCGCGAGGAGGACCGCACGGCCGCTCCTGTACAGGGAAGGTCACTTCCGCCGGGGCCGGCCGGGCAGGGCCCGGCGCAACGCCGCGGGCCGCCCCCCAGGGGGCCGCGGGGCGGGGGGGTGGGGCGGGGGGGTTTGGGGGGGGGGGAACGGGGGTTGGGTGGGTGTTTTGGT
>NZ_JBHXTM010000015.1:87522-170186 GCF_042677325.1 Streptomyces sp. NPDC127117 | reverse complement strand
TCCGCCAGCCACGTCGCCTTCGGCTCGACCCGCGTCATGGCGACCTGCGCCACCGTCGGCCAGGCGGCCGGCACCGCCGCCGCGCTCTGCGCCGCCGGAGATGTCACACCGCGTGGACTCTCCGTAGCCGAGCTGCAGAGGGCCCTGCTGCGCCAGGACGCCTCGATCGTCGGCCTCGCCTCGACGGACCCGGAGGACCTGGCCCTGCGGGCGACGGCCACGGCCTCGTCCACCTTGAGCGGCCTGGCGGTCGAGGAGTCCGACGAGCTGTGGCCGCTCGCGGCCGACGCCGGGCTCGTCCTGCCCGCGGACCCGGATCTCTCCGGGGTGGAGCTGCTCGTCGACGCCGACCGCGACACCGAGATCGTGATCGATCTGTACGACCCCGAACTCGGCCAGAACTACGTCCCGCGCCGCCTCGTCTCGTCCACCACCCTGCCCGTCGCCGCCGGTGCCCGGCAGTGGCTCAAGACGGGCCTGGACTGGTCACCCGAAACCCCGCGCAACGCCTTCCTGGTCGTCCGCGCCAACGACGCCCTCGCCCTGCACCGCTCCGACCGGCCGACCCCCGGCGTCCTGTGCTTCACGCGCGTCCCGCTGCGCCCGTCGGACGAATCGCCGCAGCCGCTGCGCGAGTGGACGGACACGGGTCTGCTGCGCCGCACATTCTGCTTGCGCACGGGAGAGACCGCGGCCTACTCCCCCGCCAAGGCCACCGACGGCTATGCCCGCCCGTACGCGGGACCGCACATGTGGGTCTCCGCACCACTGGCGGACGCCCCTTCCCCCTGGCTCTCGCTGGCCTGGCCCGAACCGGTCACCCTGGGCCGGATCGAGGTCATCGCCGACGACGACGTCAACGAGGACCTGATCAACCTGCACCACCACCGCACGCCCTTCGACACCCTCCCCACCCTCCTTCGCGACTACCGCGTCGAGGCACTGGATACCGACGGCACCTGGCGTGTCATCGCCCGTGCGGCGGAGAATCGGCGGCGACGCGAGACGCACACGCCGGCGGAGCAGGTCACCACATCGGCGATCCGGGTCGTCGTCGAAGCCACCAACGGGGCAGCGTCGGCGCACATCGTCGCCGTGCGCGCCTACGAGTAGAAGCATCTGAGCAGGAGAGTGACTGGATGGCCGTAAGAGCGATGGTCACCGGGGCCGCCGGGCGGATCGGGCGAGCGGTCCTCGCGCTGCTCGCCGAGCGCGGGATCGAAGCGAACGCCTTGGTTCTCGACGATCCCGGTGATCTCGCGGCGCGACTGGTCGTGACCGGTGACGCCGCCGACGCGAAGACCGTGCGGGCGGCTCTGGAGGGCGCCGACGCGGTCATCCACCTGGCGGCGATCCCGACTCCCGCACGCAACACCGCATTCGAGGTCTTCGCGGGCAACAGCCTTTCCACCTTCACCGTCCTGGAGGAGGCCGGCCGGGCCGGGATCCGGCATGCGGCGGTGGCGAGCTCCTGGGGAGTCACGGGCCTGCCCTGGACGGACGTCGAGGATCCGCATCCGCCGTACGCACCGGTCGATGAGGAGATGGCCTCCCAGGTGGCCGATCCCTACGGCCTGTCCAAACAGGTCGACGAGCTGACAGCGCAGATGATGGCGCGGCGGCACGGAATGAGCGTGGTGTGCCTGCGCTATCCGTACGTGGGCGGTTTCGAGGAACGGCTGGACGCGCACGCCGCCCGGCTCACGGCCGACCCGGCCGCGGGGGCAAGGGAACTGTGGACGTACCTGGAGGTTCAGGACGCGGCGAGGGCCGCGCTGCTGGCCCTGGACGTGCCCGGCCCCGCGGCGCACGTGGTACACCTCTGCGCCCCCGAGATCATCGTCCCCTACCCGACGGAGGAACTGCTACGCCGCTACCACCCCACCACCGTGCTGCGGAGCCCGCTGCCGGGTCGCACGGCTCCGGTCGACACCTCGGCCGCGCGCAGGCTGCTCGGGTTCACGGCACAGAATCTCGTCGGTCACGGGGCCGTCACCCCGCAGTGAGGGCGGCCGGGGGCTGCCTCCGTATGGGCTGCGTGAAGAGTGGGGCGAGCGGCGTATGGACACCGGCAAGAGGGCCGTTGCTCCGTCGTACGGCGTTCAGCCTGTTCCTCGACCTGCTCACTCGGAGGAACCAGCACCATGGCCCTACACACGGGCAAGCCGAACATCGCGGCAGAGGGCGTCGGCGCGCAGGAGCCACCCGGTACCGGGGCCGGTGAGCGGCACAGGCTCACCGCGCTCCAGGGGCTCGCCGCACTGTCCCTGGACGCGATGGCCTCGGTGGCGTACGGACCGGAGTCGATCGTGCTCGTGCTGGCGGTCGCCGGGGCCTACGGGATGGGGTTCACGCTCCCCGTCACCCTCGCCATCGCCGCGCTGCTGGCCGTGCTGGTGGCCTCGTACCGGCAGGTCATCGCCGCGTTCCCGGACGGGGGCGGCTCGTACGCCGTGGCCAAGCGATACCTGGGGCGGCGCACCGGTCTGGTGGCGGCCGGCTCGCTGGTCCTCGACTACGTCCTGAACGTCGCGGTCTCCGTCACCGCCGGTGTCGCCGCCCTGACGTCGGCGTTCCCGCAGCTCTACGGCGAGCGGGCCTGGATCTGCCTGGGTGTCCTGGTGCTCGTCACGGCCGTCAATCTGCGGGGCGTGGTCGACTCGGCCAGGGCGTTCCTGCTGCCGACCGCCCTGTTCGTCGGCTCGATCCTCGCGATGATCGTGGTCGGTCTCCTCCGCGACGGCCCCGTCAGTACCGCGTCGGCCGACGGACATGCCACCGCGCTCGGCGAGGGCACCACCGCCGTCGGGGCCCTGCTGCTGCTCAAGGCCTTCGCCGCAGGCTGCTCCGCCCTCACCGGTGTAGAGGCCGTGGCCAACGCCGTGCCGTCCTTCCGCGCGCCTGCCGCCCGTCGCGCCCAGCGCACCGAGGTGGCCCTCGGCGCACTGCTCGGCGCGATGCTGATCGGCCTGTCCGTACTCATCGGCCGCTTCCACCTCCAGCCGGTCGAGGGCGTGACCGTCCTCGCACAGCTCGCCGATGCCTCCTTCGGCCACAACGCGGCCTTCTACGTGGTCCAGTTCGCGACCATGGTGCTGCTGGCGCTGGCCGCCAACACCTCCTTCGGTGGGCTGCCCGTCCTGATGAGCCTGCTGGCCCGCGACAACCACCTGCCGCATGTCTTCGCCCTCAAGGCCGACCGCCAGGTGCACCGCCACGGTGTGCTCGCGCTGGCCTTCGTCTCGGCCCTGCTGCTCGTCGTCTCCGGCGGTGACACGAACACCCTCGTCCCGCTCTTCGCGATCGGTGTGTTCGTCGGCTTCACCATCTGCCAGGTCGGCATGGTCCGGCACTGGTGCGGCGAGCGGGCCAAGGGGTGGCGTGCGAAGGCCGTGCTGAACGGCTTCGGTGCCCTGCTGACCGGCGTCGCCGCGGTCGTCGTCACCGCCACCAGGTTCAGCGAGGGCGCATGGGTGATCGTCCTCGCCCTGCCCCTGCTCGTTCTCGGATTCGAGAGGGTTCACCGCGCCTACGGCCGGATCGGCGAACGGCTGGAGCTGGGCCGGATCCCGGAGCCGCCGCGGCGTGCCCACTCCTTGGTCGTCGTGCCTGTCTCCGGGCTGTCCAAGCTGACCTGCAAGGCCCTCACCGCCGCCCGTTCACTGGGCGACGAGGTTCTCGCCGTCACCGTCGCACACCCCACGCCAGAGGACCGTCGCACGGCCGAAGCCCTTCGCCGCGACTGGGAGTTGTGGAACCCGGGCGTCGAACTCGTCGAGCTCGACTCGACGACCCGGGCGCTCGGCCGCCCCGTCTCCGGATACGTCCGTGCGCTCGCCGCCGCGCGCCCCGTCTCCCAGATCACCGTGCTGATCCCGGAGACCGAGCCCGCGCGCCTCCGGCAGCGCCTGCTCCAGAACCAGCGCGGCTCCGTCGTCGCCCACGCCGTACGCCGCGACACCGACGCGGTGATCTGCCGGCTTCGCTTCCGGATCGCCGACGACACGGCCGTCACCGGAAACCGGGGCGCCGGGCGCGGCCGGCGCTGACAGCGGCGTCGTGCGGTGGCCCGCCCCCGCGCCACTCGGCATCAGTGAGTCGTCAAGTTCCCGGACCGCCCGTGCCGCCCCGGCCGCGCCCGGCGCAAGCTGGAAGTCAGGGAGGCTCCTCCGAGCCCTGCGAGGTGCGTCATGAGGTCTGGCCTGCGGGTCACCGCCGCCGTGCTGGCCGGGCTACTGGCCCCGCTGCTCCTTGCACTGGCGCTGGTCCCCCTCCGTACGAGCGTCACCCACACGAATGTCGCGCTGCTGCTGGTCGTCGCGGTCGTCGCCGTCGCGGCGCTCGGGAGCCGCCTCGCGGGCGCCGTCGCCGCGCTGTCCGCCGCCGCCTGGTTCGACTTCTTCCACACCGAGCCGTACCAGAGCTTCCACATCCAGGACCGCACCGACATCGAGACCGCCGTACTGCTCCTGGCCGTCGGGCTGATCGTGTCCCAGCTCGCCGCACGGGCCCGGACCCTCAAATGGGTCGCCGTCACGGACGCCACCCATCTGGAGCGACTGCACGGTACGACGCGGATGGCCAGGTTCAGTACCTCCGCCGACGATGTCGTCCACCGCGTCCGGCAGGAACTGATCGAGGTCCTGGAGCTGCGCGCGTGCCGCTTCGAGTACGGGGCGCTCATCGGGCGTCCGCCGCGCCTCGACCCGGACGGCAGTGTGTACGTGCCGGGCTGGATCTGGGACGTGGACCGGCAGGGCTGGCCCGACGGCGAGATCGAGCTGAGGGCCACCATCCACGGCCACTACCAGGGGCGCTTCATGATGACGCCCGAGCCGGGCGCGCCCCCTCCCCCGCTGGAGGCGCGCCTGGTCGCCGTGGACCTGGCGGCCCAGGCCGCCGCTGCTCTCGATCTCCCCGCGCCGGAGCGGTCCTGAGACCGCGGGGTGCCGGCCGGGGCCCAGGCCGACTGACCCGGCGGCGACCGCGCAGCAGACTCTTTCCCAGCACCGGCGAGGACCCGCCGGGCACCGATCACGGACGGGGAAGAGCGATGAGCAGTCACACACGCCGAAGGATCCTCCAGGGAGCGGCGCTCGCGGCGGCCGGCAGCGTCGTCGGGGGCTACGGTCTCGGCCACTACGCCACCGAGGCGCAGGCCGCCACTCGTGGTACGGCGGCCGGGGGCAGCGCGTCGACCCCCTTCCTGGAAGGCGCGTTCGCGCCCGTCACGGAGGAACTCACCGCGTTCGGCCTCGAAGTGACCGGCCGGGTTCCGCACGACCTGGACGGCCGCTACCTGCGCACCGGCCCCAACGCACTGGGGCTTGAGGACCCACGGGCCCACCACTGGATGCTCGGCGACGGCATGGTGCACGGGGTGCGGCTGCGCGGCGGGCGCGCCGAGTGGTACCGCAACCGGTGGGTGCGCTCCTCGCAGGTGGCGCGGAAACTGGGCGAGCCGTACCCGGGCGAGGCACCGCCGGACGACTTCGCCTGCAACACACATGTCATCCCGTACAAGGGACGGATCCTGGCCCTCCAGGAGAGCGGACCGCTGCCGTACGAGCTGGACGGCGAGCTGAACACGGTGCGCCCGTACGATTTCCGCTCCACGCTGGAGGGCGCGTTCACCGCGCACACCAAGTACGACGCGGCGGCGGACGAGCTGCACGCGGTGGCGTACTACCCGGCCTGGGACCACGTACGGCACCTCGTGATCGACCGGACCGGACGGGTGGCGCGGACCAGCAGGATCCCGGTGGCGGACGCGCCGATGATGCACGACTTCGCTCTCACCGAGAAGTACGTGGTGATCGTCGATGTGCCGATCACCTTCGACATGGCGGCCGCCGAGGCGGGCGCACCCGTGCCGTACGTCTGGAACCCGGAGCACCCGATGCGGGTGGGGGTGATGCCGCGGACCGGCGGCGCCACCCGCTGGTTCGAGATCGACCCGGTGTACTACTCGCACACGCTCAACGCCTACGACCAGGGCGACACCCTCGTCATGGAGCTCACCACCATGCCCGCCCCGTTCTATGCCGCGGGCCGGGGCAACGGCGGACCCTCCACGGCCGGCACCCCCGTGCTCGACCGCTGGACCATCGACCTGCGCGCGGGCCGCGTCCGCAGCACCCGGATCGACGACCTGCCGCAGGAGTTCCCCCGCGTCAACGAGTCCCTGGTGTCGCGGCGGCACCGCTTCGCGTACACGGCGAGCGCGGCGGAGATGTGGCGCGCCTACGAGACGGTCGACGGGGTGCCGCCGGACGAGAAGTTCACCAACTGCCTGGTCAAGCACGACATGCTGCGCGGCAGCCGCCAGGTGCACCGCTTCCCGGACGGCGCGGCGGCCGGCGAGCCGGTGTTCGTGCCGCGCCGCGGGGCGCGCGACGAGGACGACGGCTACCTGCTCTCCTACGTGCACAACCCGGACCGCGGTGCGAGCGACCTGGTGATCCTCTCCGCCCAGGACTTCACCGCCCGCCCCCTGGCCCGCATCCACCTGCCGGGACGTGTGCCCCTCGGCTTCCACGGGAGCTGGGTGCCGGAAGTGTGAGAGGGCCGTTCCCCGACGTCAGGTGTCCCTCCGGTGCCGGGTCACCGTGACACGCTGACCGCCGTGCACCGTCCCGGTGTTGATGTTTCCGTTCGGGGCCCTGTTCGTCACCCGGCCGCCCTCGGATCCGTGACTCCGTTCTCCTCCCTCCGGACCGCGGGCGGCGCCGAGGCCCTTGTCCGCGGCGTCGCCGGACGTGTGCGCACCGTGCAGCGGACCGGAAGGCAGCGGCACATGGATCCAGGCCCGCTGAGCGAACCGCTTGCCCTCGACCGTTGCCGGCACTTCGATGAAGTGGTCCGGATGACGGCCCGTGTACCCACTGGCGACCGCGTCCTGGTAGCAGCGGTCCGACAGAATGGCCGCCACCTGGGTGACGTTCTCCTTGGAGGATGCCAACACGGCTTTCACCGGGCGGGAGTCGAGCAGGCGGTGCGTGTCGTTGCGGACCGTCCCGTTGCCTCCGAACTCGTCGCCGGTGTCCGGGAGCGGACCGATGTGCAGGCTGACGCGGAGCCGGATCGGCAGGGCCCCGAGAGCGTGAATGTTGATCTCGGTCAGCACTTCCTGGAGCGTGAGCAGCCAGGGATGGATCACGAACGGCATCAACGACGGGTCGAACCCGAGGACATAGCCGTCACCGGTGGAGGCGGGGAACCTGCGTTCGTTCCACAGCTCCGCCAGTCCCGCCCGGTCCAATGAGGCCCTGATCAGGTCGGGCACCGCCCGGCTGACGGCCTCGTGCTCGATCGCGGGGAGGCCGGTGAAGTCCTTGGCGTCAACAGCGATGATTCCCCGGCACGGGGGCAGCGGACGGCTGCGGCTGTAGGGCGCTGCGGTGGCCGTGGGCAGTGCGGTCCGTCGTTCGTGCATCGTCACTCCTCTGCGAGGTTCCGTCCTGGCCCGCATCGGCCCGGACGGGCAATCGGTGCTTCGTCTCTGCGCCCTGTGAGCGTCACAGGGCGACGGGGAGCACTCCGCTCCCGCAGTGCGGAGGACCGGTGATCCACGGCACCCTCGCCGCCGCTCAGGTGCCGGCCGGATGGTTGAGCGATCGACGCAGGTGCATCGTGTCCAGGACTTCGATGTACGTCCTTCCGAACCGCACCTGATGGGGCCCGAACCGCTCCAGCGCCTTGGTGACGGAATTCCGGCCGACTCCGAGGTGTTGCGCCAGCTCTTCCCTGGTCAATGAAAACGTGCGGGATCCGGAGATCTCGGTCAGCCGGAGCAGCGCTGCCGCGAGCCGCTGATCGATTTCCCCCTCGCACGCCTGGGTCTGCTCACGCAGTCGACTCAACGCATGCAGGAAAAGCTGATCCGCCAGGCCGTGCTGCTTGACGAAGCCCTGGAAGGCACTCGCGGGAATCACCGATACTTCACATCTGCTAACGGCCTGAACATGAGCAAGCCGTACGCCGCCGTCCCGCACCGCCATCTCCCCCAGCACCTCGCCGGGCCCCCGGAAGGCGAGCAGCCGGTCCCTGCCGTCGAGGTCCCCGCGAACCACTTTCACGATGCCTTGGATCAGCGCAAGAACGTGTGAACCGGACTCACCCTGCCGCAGCAGGACCGCGCCCGCCTCATGCCGCCGTCGCGGAAAGCCCGTCAGCCCTTCCCATGCCGACGCAGACACGAGTTCACGCAGCACCCGAGCCGGCGAAATGCAAGTCTCTTCGCTCATGCGATCACATTAGTGGATTTCACCTACACCCGATGCGGAATACTCGATTCCCCTTTTCGTCGAATACCCCACCCGCGAAAGCACGACCTCCTTTCGATTATGGATTACCCATGACATTCCGGACCCAATTCCCGCTCCCGGGTCCTTTCCGGCCGTTCCGGAGCACTCTGACGCCGGTCGGTGGTTCGAATGTTCGGAATGTGATGGCCGACATCTCCCGTCCGCACTGCGGGAGCGGATCCAGGCCCTGCGGCGCGGAATTCTCGGATCGCCAAGGAAAAATGCCGGCGGCCGTTCGGCCCGGCCGGCCCTCTCCCGGAGGGAGCCATGCGAGAACACGGGAAGAACGTGAGTGGCACTCATGGTGTGCGGCGAGCCGATGTGCCGGCGGACTTCGGAATCGTCCACCCGCCGCCCGGCCGGACCGGCGGGGTCGACCGGGACGACCAGGCGGTGGAAGCGGTCCTCGACGCACTGCACAGCGCGGGTTGTGTGCCCACCCCCGAGGAGCTCGGCCGGCTGAGCGAGCTGCTGCGGTCCCTTCGGCGTGCCGGTTCCACCGCTGACGGGCCGGCGGCGCCCGCGAGGTCGTACACCGCGCTGAGTGCCCCGCGAGGCGTCATCAACACCGGTCGTGTCCACGGCGGACAGCACGTGAGCGACATCTCCGTGTCCGGTGATTACGTCCGGGGAGCCGACAATGACATCTGACACCAGCTCCGTGGACCGCGCCCTCAAGGCCCTGCTCCCCGAACTGGACCGGGACCGGGGAATGTTGGTGCTGGCCCCGAACGGCACGGTCAACACCGGTGTGGTGCAGGGTGATCAGCGCAATGTGTCCAGCTCCGGGACGATCCCCGACGGCTCCGGGACACCGGTACGTCAGGGGCCCGTGCGGGCGAAGGATCTCCAGGTCGCCCGGCGTCGTTTCGTTCCGCCCGCGAACTTCGAGGCAGGTCTCGTCGCGCTGGAGTCGGGCATCCTGTTCCTGGTCGGTGAACCGGGGACGGGCCGCCTGACGCTGGCGCTCAATCTGCTGGCCCACCGGCACGACGACCCGACGCTGATCCAGGTCGACGGGGCGGTGGACCTGGCGCGCTGGCGTCCTCGGCCGCAAGGAGTGCACGGCTACCTGGTCATGGAGCCGAGCGCCCCCTTCGCGCCCAGGCCCTGGGAGTTGTCCGACCTGGAGGCGGCGCTGGCAGCGGCGGATGCGCGCCTGGTCATCGTGGTTCCGGATGTTCCGGGGCCGACCCGGTTCCTGGAGCGGGACTTCGGCGGCCAGGTCGTACGCCACCGGTCGCCGGACCCGGCCGAGGTCTTCGCCACCCATTTCGCGGACGGCTGTCCCGACGCGCGTGACCGTGCCCGGATTCTGGAGCCGCTCGGGCCGGACTTCCTGTCCTCGGTCCTGCCTGCCGGGCTGCCGCCCGGGTATGCGGCACGGGCGGCGGAGACGGTGAGCCGGCTCGGCGCTGTGAGCGGGGCGCGGCCGGCCGATGAGGTGCCGGCCTGCCTCGCCTCGGCGGAGGCCCAGGAACTCCTGGCTCGGGCGGAGCACGATCCGGAGCTGCTGACCCACCTGTTCTCGGTCTGCGTGTACGGCGGGCTGGACCGCGGCATCGTCGTCGAGCGGGCCGCCGATCTGCTGGCGGCGGCACGCCCCGGGCCGGATACCGGGTTCCTGGACCATGGCCGCCCCGAGCCCATGGGCGACCCGGGGTTCCGCCTGGTCCGTCAGCGTCCGCTCAGGGACATCCTGCGCGACGTCGGAGCGCACTGCGTACCCGGGAACGGGCCCGAGACGGTGGCGTTCTACTGGCCGGCGGTCGCCGATGCCGTGTGGGACGTGGTCTGCCGCGAGCACACCGAACTGCTGCCGCTGCTGCACGACTGGCTGGGCGGGACGGGGCCCACGGCGCAGGAGATCGAGCGCGCCGGTCGTGCGATGGCGGGGATGGCCGTGCGCACCGGAGGGCGGACACTCGGACTCGTCCAGGATCTCGCACTGTCGACCGGGCGGCCGGGATTCGAAGTGGCGGCGCGCTCCCTCGGAACGGCGGCGGTCGATCCCGGGGTCGCTCACAAGGTGCACGGCCTTCTCCAGGAGTGGGGTGACGCGCCCGACACGCCTCTGCGCTCCGCGGTGGCGTATGCCTGCCGCTCCGACCTGGGCGGGGTGGAGGCCGAACACGCGCTGAGGTTGCTGCACGGTGTGGTGAACAGGGGAGGTGACGACCCCGAGGACACCTCGGTGGCGCTGACCGTCGCGGAGACGCTGATGCAGCGGTTCGCGGCGGGGGAATCGGCCACGAGGGAAACGATCACCCGTCATCTGGCCGCCTGGACGGCGGTCGAGGACATGGCAGGTCTGGTCGCCCGCCTCGCCTTTCCTGTCCTGGTCGACTTCGACCATGGCTGGTTCGGCGCCCGGATGCTCGCCGGGGGAACGACGGCCTCGGACATCGTGGAGCTCGTCCTGCGGGCTCTCAACGAGGCCGCGTCATACCCGTCGATGAGAGACACGCTGCTCGTCTGGTGCAACGGCCCGGACGAGGCGTCACAGCCGGATCCGGCCGTGGAGGAGCTGTTCGTACGGCTGGTCGACTCCCGGCAGCACGGGTTCCTGCGCCTGCTCCTGTTGATCGAACGTGGCGGCGACGCCATGCCCGGCAAGGATCTCGCGGCGCGCTGCCTGACCGAGTGGCGCAGCAGGAACCAGCCCCAGCAGACCGACTGATCAGGAGGACGACCATGGCATCACCCTCTGGGCCCGGACTGTTCGACTCCATCGAGCGGGAGTTGACCGGCGGAGAGACCGCACCCGGGCTGTGGCTCGACGACGGTTCCGGCGTGGCGGAGACCTCGCTCTCCCCGGCGCAGGCGCGCCCGATCCTGTACGACCGCTCGGTGGACCCCGCCGTGCGAACCTCACTGTGGCGGCAGGCGGTTGTTCTGGCGCAGGCCGACGCGGACCGTTCCGGCTGGCCGCTGTGTGTGGTGTGGCTGGCCCTGCCCGGGATGCGCCGCACCGTGTTCCGGATCAGGGACCGCTTCGGCACGGCTCGCGAGGATGTGGAGGCCGAGCTGGTCACGGCCTGCCTCGAAGCGCTGCGGGGCATCGGACCGGAGACCGCCGATCCCGGATCCGTACTGCTGCGTTCCGCGTGCACACAGGCATGGAATACCGCGCGCCGGGCCCGTGCCGAGACCGCGGTCGATGATGTGGACGCGGTCGCCGGGGCATGCCATGGGGCGAACGGCCACTGGCAGGTGGATTTCGAACGTGCGGAGAGTCCGGCCGGTCTCTGCGCACCCCTTCGGATCACCGTTCCGGCCGACCGGGTCGAGGGCGTCCGGGTCGGGGCCCTTGCGCAGGAATGGGGCCTGACCGACACCGTGGACGACGCCCGCCGCCTCCGGCGGGGGCGGCGGGTCGGAACCCTGTCCGTGCGCAGCGCGGGGAGGCGCGGATGAACGAGCGTGACGAGACGCCCCTGACCTTCCGGGAGGTCTTCGATCTCCCGGTGAGCGTGGACCTCAGGACGGCAGCCCGGGCGTTCGGCATGTGCATGGCCACCGCGTACCGGCTGGTCGGCCTCGGCGACTTCCCGTGCGAGACCGTCCGGGTCGGTCACCGCCACCGGGTCCTCACCGTGAATCTCATGCAGGCGCTGGGCATCGACGAGAGGCCCGTCTATGCCGACGACCTCGCGGACGGCGTGGCCCTGACGCTCTTCGACTGACGCGGCACCAACGGGCCGGCCGGCTTCGGCCGGCCCGCAATATTCCGGCAGTTCAAGAACCCTGGAGGAAATCCGCCATGCCCACATGCTTCGCGATCGGCCCGGCCGGCAGTGCCCGTGTCGCCGCCGACGGCACCGTGCACACCATGGAGCAGCGCTCCACCGTCTTCTACGAGGAGGTCGTGCGGCCCGTCTGCGAGCGGTTCGGCCTGACCCTGGTCCGAGCCGACGAGGTGGCCGGCGCGGACGCGTTGTCCGAGCGGTCGCTCCGGCACCTCATCGACGACGACATCGTCATCGCCGACCTCACCGGGGGCAGCCCCGAGGTCGTCTACGGCCTCGGCATCCGGCACACCACCGGTCGGCGCACCGTGCACCTCTGCGAGGCAGGCACGGCGCCCTTCGTTGCCGGCGCGTTCCCGACCATCGAGTACCCGGCTCTTCCGCTCGGTTCGGCCGAGGCACGGCAGGCGCTGACCGCGACGCTCACGGAGGGGCTCTTCGGAGCGGGCCCTCTCCCGCCGCCCGCACGTGTTGCGCTCCTCGGGGCGACGGACACGGCCGGTGAGGCGGCCGTGGGCGGCCCGGTCCCGTTCGCCGCGGAGGACGAGGACCCGGGCTTCTGGGACCAGGTGGCCGCCGCCGAGGCGGCGATGGAGGCGGTCGTGGACGACATGGCCGAGGTGGACGCGGCGCTCCTGGACCTCGCCGCCATGGGCGAGTTGCTCAACGAGGACCTGCTCCGCGCCAATCTGCCGGGAACCCCGACGAGCGCCCGGCTGGCTGTCCTCAACCGCTTCGCCAAGGCCATCGAAGGCCCGGCCGACGATCTGGAAGCGGCATCAGGGCGGTTCGTCGAACGGATGAACATCGCCGCCGATGCCCTGAGCGCCTTCCTCCAGTGGGCTCGGGACACCCCTCGCGACGAGTGGACGGACGAGGTGGACGGGCTGCTGGACCAGGTCATCGGGACGGCCCGGGAGGTCCGGGAGGCGGCGGGCAGCGTACGCGAGGTCGAGCCCCTGATCGAGATGCTCGGTATGGCCAGCCGGCAGCTTCGCAGGCCGAGCCGGAAGATCGGTGCCTCTTTCCAGGCCATGCTCACGAGCCTGGCCATGTTCGACGAGTGGGAGAGCACGGCCCGTGCTCTGAAGCGCAGTTGAACGACCCACGACCGTGAGGTCGGGCCGGGGCCGGGAACGTGGTCCCGGCCCTGCCCGACCCACCGGGTCACGCGGCGCGGTCGTCGGCGTCCCGGGAGCGGAGGAACGTCAGCGTGCGGTCGAGGAGAAGCGCGGTGGCCGCGGCGTCGTAGGACGGCAGGGAGCTGTCGGCGAACAGGTGCTGGTCGCCGGGGTAGAGGTGCAGTTCGGCGTCGGCTGCCTCCTCGACGAGGGCGTGGGCCGCGTCCGCGTCGCCCTCGTCGGTGAACAGGCGGTCCGCTTCCATGGCGTGGATACGGACCGGAAGCGGTGACGGCCACGTCCCGAAGGCCGAGCCGGGGACGCAGGAGTGGACCAACACGGCGCCGCGTGCGCCCGGTCGGGTCTGGGCCAGCTTCTGGGCCGGCAGCACGCCGAGGGAGAACCCGATGTAGACCAGCTCCGCGGGTGCGTCGGCCACCGTGCGGACGCCACGGTCGAGCAGCTCGTCGAAGCCGGTCTTCTCCGCGTACGCCAGTCCCTCCTCCAGGGTGTCGAAGGTGTGGCCGTCGTACAGGTCGGGGGTGTGCACGGTGTGCCCCTCGCCGCGCAGGGCGTCGGCGAAGGCGGTCACACCGGGGGTCAGTCCCTGGGCGTGATGAAACAGGAACACTTCGGCCACCGTGAGCCTCCAAGAGCCGTCGGACAAAGATCGATCCACGAATCTAGAAGGTCGGCGGGCCGCTGTTCAACACATCGTTGTTCAACGGATCGCCGCCCAACGCGTCATTGTTTCCACAGCGGCTTCCCGGGCCACGGTCCCGCGCGGGGACCGGACCGCGCCCGGTGGCCTCCTCACTCCTCGGGCGGGGGCGCCAGCAGCATCGGCCAGTGGACACCGGCGTCGAGCTCGTGGTCCGGGGGCGCGGTGAACACTGCGGTCGCGGGCGCCGCCCGCGCGTACAGCTCCGGATCCGCCTCGGTCTCCGCCCGCAGTACCAGCACCGCCTCGGGGTCGACGGCCGAGCGGCCGGGGAACGCCCGGAGGTCCGCACCCGTGTGCCCCAGCGCGGACGGGCGCACGGCGATGTCGACCGTCAGAAGGCAGCCGTCGAGGGCGTGTTCGGCCCAGCCGTCGGTCTGCGACAGGAACAGCACACCGTCGCCCTCGTAGCAGTGGTCACCGAGCCGGGCCACGGCCCGCTCCCCGGGTGAGCCTTCCGGGTCGACGCGGAGCGTCACGACGGGCTCATCGGGCTCGTCGGGGTTGACGCCGGTACGGATGTGGAGCCGGGCCACGGGCGGCCTCCGGTGACGGATGGGCGGATGAGGCGGATGAGGATCCAGTACAGCACGGTGGCCCCGAGTCGCGGCCCGTGGGCCGCCATGGTCCCCGTGGGGCAGTCGGCTCAATGGCCCGACGGGCTCCGATGATCGATCGCGCGGATTCGTTACGAGGGGTAGGCCCGCACAGCACTCTTGCTATACGTTCCGTCTAACAGCTTGCTAGACGTCACGTCTAACAAGCGATGGAGGCGCCCGGCGGCCAAGCACCCCATCGAGCGGGCAGTGGATGGGGATCGCGGTCGGCCGGCGTCGAGTCGATCTGTCGAATCGAGGAGCCGCACCATGGCAAGCAGCACCCTTCGGCCGGAGGACCAGGACCGGCTCGACGAGCAGGACGTCGCCCGGCGGCTGCTCGACTCGTCGGCGAAGCTGTCGTACGACCCGGTCATCGAGGTGGACTGGGACACCCCGCTGGACAAGGACTTCCACGGCGCGAGCCCCGAGTGGAGCACGCTCTACGGCACGGCGTACTGGAACGAGCTGACCGACGCGCAGCGCAAGGAGCTGACGCGGCAGGAGGCCGCCTCGGTGGCCAGCACCGGCATCTGGTTCGAGATGATCCTCCAGCAGATGGTGCTGCGCGACATCTACACGACCGACGCGACCGATCCCCGCTTCCAGTGGGCCCTCACGGAGATAGCCGACGAGTGCCGGCACTCCATCATGTTCGCCCGCGGGGCGGCGAAGCTGGGCGCTCCCGCCTACCGGCCGCGACGAGCGGTGGTCGAGCTCGGCCGGGCGTTCAAGACCCTCGCGTTCGGCGAGGCCGCGTACGCCGCGATCCTGGTCGCCGAGGAAGTGCTCGACGTCATGCAGCGGGACTGGATGCGGGACGAACGGGTCGCACCGTTCGTACGCACCATCAACAACATCCATGTCGTCGAGGAATCACGGCACATGAAGTTCGCCCGCGACGAGACCCGCAAGCGGCTCCGGCACGCGGGCCCGCTGCGCCGGCAGCTCAACGCGTTCGTGATCGCGGTCGCCTCCTACTTCATCGTCACCAGCATGGTGAACCGCAAGGTCTACGAGAACGCCGGGCTCGACACCCGACGCGCCGTCGCCGAGGCCGGGGCGAACGAGCACCACAAGTCGCTGATGCGGTCCAGCTGTTCGGGACTCATGGAGTTCCTGGCCTCGGCGCGCCTGCTCACCAGGCCCGCGCTGGTCCTCTACAAGCGCGCCAACCTGATCTGATCCGAGCCGAGCGACCCGAGCTGACGAGATGACCTACGCCATCACCCAGACCTGCTGCAGCGACGCCACCTGCGTCGCCGTGTGCCCCGTCAACTGCATCCATCCGACGCCGCAGGAGCGGGCCTTCGGCAGCACGGAGATGCTGTACGTCGACCCGAAGACCTGCATCGACTGCGGCGCCTGTGCGGATGCCTGCCCGGTCGACGCCATCTTCCCGGTGGACAGCCTGCCCGCCTCGCAGGCCGGGTACGCCGCGATCAACGAGGCGTACTTCGCCGGGCAGGATCCCGGCCCGGTCGGCACGGGGCCGAACTTCCACCGCTGGAGCGCGCCGTCCTTCGAGCGCAGTCTGCCGTCCGACTTCGCGCCGATCCGCGTCGCGGTCGTCGGTACCGGCCCGGCCGGAATGTACGCCGCCGAGGACCTTCTGCTCCACACCAACGCCGAGGTGACCCTGATCGACCGGCTGCCCGTGGCCGGCGGGCTGGTGCGGTACGGCGTGGCGCCCGACCACCCCGCGACGAAGAAGGTGGGCGACACCTTCGCGCGCTTCCATGACCACCCCCGGGTGCGGATGCATCTGGGGGTCGAGATCGGCAAGGACATCACCGCCGCGGAACTCGCCGCCCACCACGACGCGGTGATCTACGCGGTGGGCGCCTCCACCGACCGCCGCATCGGCGTCCCCGGCGAGGAGCTGCCCGGCAGCATCTCGGCGACCGCGTTCGTGGCCTGGTACAACGCCCACCCCGAGGTCGCGCCGGACGCCATCGACCTGTCCTCGCGGCGGGTGGTCGTGGCGGGCAACGGCAACGTCGCCCTCGATGTCGCCCGTCTCCTCGTCGCGGATCCGGCGGCCCTGGCCGGTACGGACATCGCGGATCACGCGCTCGCGGCGCTGCGTGCGTCGAAGGTGCGCGAGGTGGTCCTGCTCGGTCGGCGCGGGCCGGAGCACGCGGCGTACAGCGCTTCCGAGTTGCTCGCCCTCAAGCATCTTCCGGGCGTGGATCTGATGGTCGACGACCACGATCCGCGGACCGCCGCCACGATCGACGGCGCGGCGGCAGGCGGGAAAGCCGAGCTGCTGCGCGGCGTGCCCCGCGAGACGGTGGACTGGTCGCGCACGCCCGGGTCGGGGCGGCGCATCGTCCTCCGGTTCCACTCCGCCCCCGTCCGGGTGCTCGGCGACGACTCCGTACGGGCCGTGCGCGTGACGGGTGGTCCGGGTGAGCTGGACATTCCGGCCGGCACGCTGCTGCGGGCGGTCGGCTACCGCGGTGTGCCCGTCGCGGGGCTGCCCTTCGACGAGGCGACCGGCACCGTCCCGCACGAGGGCGGTCGGGTGACGGGGATGCCCGGGACGTACGTCGTCGGCTGGATCAAGCGCGGGCCCTCGGGCGGCATCGGGGCCAACCGTGCCTGCGCCGCCGAGACCGTCGGCACGCTCCTGGACGATGCCGTGGCCGGCGCGCTGCCCGCACCGGCGCCCGCGCCCAAGGCGTTCCTCCGGCTGGCCCGGAGCCGCAGTCGCCATGTCGTCGACGCCAAGGGGCTGGCCGCGATCGACAGGGCCGAGCTGGCGCGCGGCCGCGACGGCGGACGCCCACGGGTCAAGTTCGGCACGGTGCCGGAGCTGATCGCGGCGGCGAAGGGCGGCCGCTGGAAGCTGTCGAGCTGAGACACGGAAGGGCGCGGGACGGGTGCTGGGTGCGGGGCTGGGTGCGGGGACGGCAACGGCGCCTGCCCGGCCGCGTCCCCGCCCCGCCTCCGCCCGGCGACCGGCGTGCCCAGCCAGACATTCATGATCGCTTCATCGGAAAGTCGATCGGACCGCACCGCTGCCTGTCTCACGACACCTAACGTCTTTGGTTCAGACCGGTTACCCATCCGTTATGCAACCAGGCCGGGAATCCAGGACGGACTTCCCGGGCCGGAGAACAGGACCCCGTGAGACTCACCCCTCTCGTGATCGCCGCGACGTCCGTCGCGCTCGTCGCCCCGACCGCCGCGCAGGCCGACTCGGCCGGCGCGCACACCCCGGCCGCACCCGGTGTCAGCGTCCCGGGCGGGCGGTACGAGCACTCCGTCGAGCTGAAGTTCCGGGCCGAGCGCGGCACCACCGTCCGCTACACGCTGGACGGCACGACCCCGACCCGCGACAGCCGTGCCTACTCCCCCGGCCGGCCACTGCGGATCAAGAAGGACACCAATGTCACCGCGGTCGCCTTCCGGGGCAGGCGGAGCAGCGTCCCGGTGTCCTACGGCTACCTGATCAAGTCGCGGGAGAAGCCGCTCGCCCGGCTCGTCGTCATGTCCGACGTGCACGTCGGCAGCCACGCGACCGCCGACAAGAAGTACGAGAGCTTCTTCGACACCATCGGGTCGATCTTCCCCGAGCCCGACGCGATCCTGTCCAACGGCGACATGATCAACGACAACGGTGATGGCAAGGGCCCCGACCACAGGATCGTCTCCGAGATCTTCCAGGCCAATCTCGCCCGCAAGGGCATGACCGACACCCGGTTGCTGATCTCCAACGGCAATCACGACGCGAGCCTCGCCGCGATCCGGGCCGGCTACCCCAAGGCGTGGTTCCCCGACTCCGGCGGCGGCTACTACGAGTCCGACGTGAAGGGTCTGCACGTCCTCACGGTCAACACCGAGACGTACAACTCCGACACCGCCCAGCGCACTTGGCTCAAGGCACGGCTCGCCGCGATCACCGCCGACCCGGCCTACGCGGGCAAGCCGGTCCTGGTCCAGGGCCACCGGCCCACCACCGGGACGACGATGGACGGGCAGCAGGCCTCCAACCCGCGGCTGGCCGAGGACCTGAGCGCTTTCCCGCAAGCCATCCTCTTCTCCGGCCACTCGCACCTGAACATCAACGACGACCGCTCGATCCACCAGCGCGACTTCACCTCGGTCAACGACGGTTCGATGTCGTACATCGAGGTCGACCACGGCTACCAGATGGTCACCGACGACGGTCTCGCCGACCGCTTCGAGTCGCCCACCGCCCAGGCGCTCTTCGTCGAGGTCTACAAGGACCGTACGGAGATAGCGCGGGTGAACATGGCCGCGGACAAGCACGACATCTACACCGGTGGCCAGTGGTCGGCGAACTGGCAGCCGCCGTACGCCAGCGCGGGCACCCTCGGCGGATCCACCTGGACCGTGCGGCTCAAGGGTTCGACGGGTCAGCAGATCAAGGACAACTTCCGCTACACGGAGGCCGAACGCAACACCGTGGCGCCGAAGTTCACCACCCGCAAGCCGCTGTCCCGGGTCCATGACGCCAAGGGCGGCACCGCGCTGCGGATCGCGCAGGCCACGGACGACCAGATGGTCCACCACTACAACGTCGATGTCACCGATGCCGCGACCGGCGCCTCGGTCGTCTCGTCCAAGGTCCTCTCGGACTACTACTTCATGCCCCGTCCGAACAGCCTGGACATCCCGGTGCCGGGCACGGTCCGCGGTGGCCGGTACGTGGCCCGGGTCGTCGCCGTCGACGCGTACGGGAACGCCTCCCCGGCCGCCTCGCTGAGCTTCCGCAAGTAGCCGGGACGGGACCGGGCGGCTCCCTCCCGGGGTGCCGCCCGGTCCCCGTTCTTCCGCACGGACCGGTCAGGTCGTGTCGGGGTCGATCACGACCCGCCTCCTGGCGCGCCTGCCGACCACGGCCGCCGCCGCGACGGCACTGCCCGCGAAGGCCAGGGCCACCATCCACGGCTGGTTGAAGGCGTGCCGGGTGACCGCGTCGACGGAGTAGCGCCCGGGCCCGGTCAGGCCGATCGCCGCGGCGGTGAAGCCGAGGAACGCCGGGTACTCATAACCACCGCCCTGCGCGAAGAATCCGGCGGGCGCGTGTACGGCGACGGCCCCCGCCATCGCCCCGGCCGCGGCCGCTCCGGCCGCCGGGGTGGCGAGGCCGAGGGCGAGCAGCGCTCCGCCGCCCGCCTCACCGAGCCCGGCGGCGACCGCGCTGTGCTTCGGCGGGTGGAAACCCATCGCCTCCATCGCGGCCGTGGTTCCTTCGATGCCCCCGCCGCCGAACCAGCCGGCCAGCTTCTGGGTGCCGTGCGCGGCCAGGACGGCGCCGGTGCCGACGCGCAGGACGAGCAGGCCGAGGTCACGCCGGTCGAGGCAGGCCATGGGTGTCTCCGCAGAGGTTCGGGGGCGGGTGGAGTACGAGTGGCGACCGCGCCGTGCCGGGCGGATGCCGCCATCCCAGCTTCCGTGCCGCCGGGCACCGACGCGTCCCGGTGTTACGCCGTTCGAGGGATGCCCCGCCCATGCCACCGGGCACACCCGAGTGAGACCCACGCCATTGTGCAACTTGTTGCACAATGGCGTTCCGGTGGTCTACAACTGGCGCAGACGACACTGCGTGAGGAGCCGCCGCATGAGCCCGTACCCGAATCTGCTGAGCCCGCTCGACCTGGGGTTCACCACCCTCCCCAACCGGGTGCTGATGGGTTCGATGCACATCGGTCTCGAAGAGGCCGAGCGCGGCTTCGAGCGGATGGCCGCCTTCTACGCGGAGCGCGCCCGGGGCGGCGTCGGTCTGATGGTCACCGGTGGCATCGCCCCCAACGCCCGGGGCTGCTCCCTCCCCGGCGGGGCCAAGATGACCACCGAGGCGGAGGCCGAACAGCACGCACCGGTCACCTCGGCCGTCCATGCGGCGGGCGGCCGGATCGCCATGCAGATCCTGCATTTCGGGCGCTACGCACACCACCCCGACCTGGTGGCGCCGAGCGCGATCCAGGCACCGATCAGCGCCTTCACCCCGCACGCCCTCACGGACGACGAGGTCGAGGAGACCATCGAGGACTTCGTCGGGGCGGCCGAGCTGGCGCGTCGCGCCGGGTACGACGGGGTCGAGATCATGGGCTCCGAGGGCTATCTGATCAATGAGTTCATCGCCGCCGCCACCAATCACCGCACCGACCGCTGGGGCGGCTCGTACGAGAACCGCATCCGGTTCCCCGTCGAGATCGTGCGCCGGGTCCGCGAGCGGGTCGGCAGCGACTTCATCCTGATCTACCGGCTGTCGATGCTGGACCTGGTTCCGGGTGGTTCCTCGCTGGAGGAGGTCGTGCGGCTCGGCCGCGAGATCGAGGCGGCGGGCGCGACGATCATCAACACCGGGATCGGCTGGCACGAGGCCCGTATCCCCACCATCGCCACCTCGGTGCCGCGCGGCGCCTACACCTGGGTCACGGAGAAGGTGCGCGGAGCCGTCTCGGTACCGCTGGTGACGAGCAACCGCATCAACACGCCCGAGGTCGCCGAGGAGGTCCTCGCCTCGGGCCGTGCGGACCTGGTGTCGATGGCCCGGCCGTTCCTCGCCGACCCCGACTTCGTCGCCAAGGCGGCCGCGGGCCGCGCCGACGCGATCAACACCTGCATCGGCTGCAACCAGGCCTGCCTGGACCACATCTTCAGCGGCAAAGTCACCTCCTGCCTGGTCAATCCGCGCGCCTGCCACGAGACCGAACTCACCCTGTCGCCGACCCGCACCGTGAAGCGGGTGGCGGTCGTGGGCGCCGGGCCCGCCGGGCTCGCGTGCGCCGTCTCGGCGTCCGAGCGCGGACACGAGGTGACGCTGTTCGACGCGGCCGAGGAGATCGGCGGCCAGCTGAACGTGGCGCGCCGGGTGCCCGGCAAGGAGGAGTTCGACGAGACACTGCGCTACTTCCGTACCCGGCTCCGGGAGGAGAAGGTCGAGCTCCGGCTCGGTACGCGGGTCACGGCCGGCGCGCTCGACGGCTTCGACGAGGTCGTCCTCGCCACCGGCGTCACTCCGCGCTCCCCCGCGATCCCGGGCCAGGACCATCCCACCGTGGTCGGCTACCTCGACGTCCTGCGCGACCGGGCGCACGTCGGCGAACGGGTCGCGATCATCGGGGCGGGCGGCATCGGCTTCGACGTCGCCGAGTTCCTGACCGACTCGGGCGACGCGGCGAGCCGCGACCCCGAGGTGTTCTTCCGGCAGTGGGGCGTCGACACCGAATACCGCGACCGGGGCGGGCTCCGCGCCCCGGAGCGTCCGAAGACGCCCCGGACCGTCCACCTGATCCAGCGCAGAACCGGCAAGGTCGGCGCGGGGCTGGGCAAGACGACCGGCTGGATCCACCGCACCGAGCTGCGGCACCGCGGCGTCACGACGATCGCGGGCGCCACGTACGACCGGATCGACGACGACGGCCTGCACCTCACGGTCGACGGCGAACAGCATCTCCTGCCGGTCGACACGATCGTGCTCTGCGCCGGTCAGGAGCCGCGCCGCGACCTGTACGAGGAGCTGCTCGCCGCGGGCCGCCCGGCGCATCTCATCGGCGGCGCCGATGTGGCCGCCGAACTGGACGCCAAGCGGGCGATCCGCCAGGGCACGGAGCTCGCGGCCGCACTCTGACGCACGGCCACCGCGGCCTCGTGGACCGGCCCGCACACCACGAGGTCGCGGTGTCCACGAGGCCACTGCCGCGCCGGGTCACGGCCGGCCGTCCATAGGATGCACCCCATGTCACTCCCCCATGCGATCCTCACCGCCCTGCTGGAGAAGCCGTCGTCCGGGCTGGAGCTGACCCGCAGGTTCGACCGGTCGATCGGCTACTTCTGGTCCGCCACGCATCAGCAGATCTACCGGGAACTGGGGAAGCTGGAGCAGGCCGGTCAGATCCGGGCACTGCCCTCGGCGCAGCCCGCCCGTGGTCAGAAGAAGGAGTACGAGGTGCTGCCGGCCGGCCGCGAGGCGCTCCGCGCCTGGGTGGCCCGCCCCGAGGACCCCAAGCAGGTCCGGGATCCGCTGCTGCTGCGGATGCGGGCGGCTGCGGTCGTCGGAGCCCCCGGCCTGGACGCGGAACTCCGCCGCCACCTGGCCCTGCATCGCCGGCAGCTGGCGGAGTATCTGGAGATCGAGGAGCGGGACTTCCCACCCGGACGCAACTCCGAGGAGGACCGGCTGCGGCACCTGGTGCTGCGCGGCGGCATCGACCTGGAGAACTTCTGGATCGGCTGGCTGACCCGGGCGCTGGCCGAGGACGGGGAGCCGGGTCCGTCGCACGGCTGAGGACGGGGAGCCGGGTCCGTCGCACGGCCAAGAACAGGGAGCCGGGTCCGTCGCACGGCCGAGGACAGGGAGCCGGGTCCGTCGCACGGCCGAGGACGGGGAGCCGGGTCCGTCGCACGGCCAAGAAGAGGGAGCCGGGTCCGTCGCACGGCCGAGGACAGGGAGCCGGGTCCGTCGCACGGCCGAGGACGGGGAGCCGGGTCCGTCGCACGGCCAAGAACAGGGAGCCGGGTCCGTCGCACGGCCGAGGACGGGGCGACGCGGCGGGCCGGGCAACACTGAGCCGCTGCGTCGGGAACCGGGTCCGTCGCACGGCCGAGGACAGGGAGCGGGGCCGGGCGAAGCGGCGGGCCGATGCCTCGGGAGCCGGGCCGCCCACCACTCCCGCCCGGCTACGACCCGCCCACCGACACCCGGTCGAGTCCGGGCTCCGGCCGCAGCACCTGGCCGCCCACCGGCCCCCGGCTCCCGATCACCACGCGTGACGGTGGTCCGGCCGGCGGTACCGCGGCCACCCCGCCCCGGTCTCCGACGGTCGAGGTCTGCGCCTGGGCGCGGCTGAGCAGAATGACGCCCCTTACCGCCGCCGCCGTCCCGAGCAGTGCCAGGAGGAGGCTGATCGCGCCGCCCTGGAGGCGTTCGCCGAGCAGGGCCAGGCCGATGGCCGCCGCGGCCACCGGGTTGGCGAGGGTGACGACCGCCAGGGGTGCGCCGAGGCCGCCCCGGTAGGCGGTCTGGGAGAGCAGCAGCCCGCTCATCGCGAACGCGGAGACCAGCAGGGCCACGACCACCAGACGCCAGCTGAACAGCGGACCGGCGTGGTCGGTGACCGAGACGGTCAGGGTCTGGGTGAGCGCGGAGGCGACCCCGGACGTGATGCCGGAAGCCGCCGCGTGCCGCAGGCCCGGACGCGCACCCGGGCGGCTTAGGCCGGCGACGACCGCCATCGTCCCGGCCCCGACGGCCAGCGCCTCGGGCAGGCTGAGCGTCTCGTGCGGGGCGGTGCCGCCCGCGGTCGTCAGCAGGGCGCCGAGGCCGAGCAGGGTGAGGATCGTGCCGCGCCACTCGATCCGGGTGACCCGGCGTCCGGCGGCCCTGGCGCCCAGCGGGACCGCGGCGACCAGGGTGAGCGCGCCGAGCGGCTGGACGAGGGTGAGCGGGCCGTACTTGAGCGCCGCGACATGCAGCAGCGCGCCCCCGGCGTTCAGCGCGACCGCCGACCACCAGGCGCCTCGCCCGAGCAGCCGCAGCACCCCGGCGCCCGGTTCGGTCCGCCCGGCGAGCCGGGCCTGCGCCACCGCCGCCGACGCGTAGGCCGCGGCGGAGACCAGGGACAGCGCGACCGCGATCACGGTGGCGTTCATCGCCGCGCTCCGGTCGGGGCCGTCGAGGCGTACGAGGACGCGGGGTACGTCCGCGAACCGGCGTACCCGGTCGAAACCGCGGGTTCGGAGGTCCCGGGCAGTGCCGCCGGCACGGGTTCACCGGGCGCGGGCAGCCACGGGAGGTGTGCCCGCACCGGCTCCGCGCGTGGCAGCCGCAGCGCCGCGAACGCCACCGCGAGCAGCGCGGAGACCACGATCGAGTCCAGCCAGTAGTGGTTGGCCGTGCCGACTATCACCAGCAGGGTGACGAGCGGATGCAGCAGCCACAGCCAGCGCCACCGCGACCGGGTCGCGGTGATCAGCCCGACGGCGACCATCACCGCCCAGCCGAAGTGCAGCGAGGGCATCGCGGCGAACTGGTTCGCCATCGAGTCGGTCGCGGGCGTCGCCCCGTAGACGGTCGGTCCGTACACCTGGCCGGTGTCGACCAGTCCGGCGGCGGCCAGCAGCCGCGGCGGGGCGAGCGGGAAGAGCAGGTGGAGGGCGAGCGCGGCCCCGGTGAGTGCGGCGAGGATCCGGCGCGACCATATGTAGTGGCGCGGGCGGCGCCAGTAGAGCCACACCAGGAAGAGCAGCGTGGCCGGGAAGTGCACGGTCGCGTAATAGGTGTTCGCGAGGTGGATCAGCGTCTCGTTGTGCAGCAGCAGGCTCTGCACCGCGCCCTCGTCGGGCAGGTGTACGGAGCGCTCGAAGTCCCAGACGTTCCCGGCGTTGCGATACGCCTCGTCGACATGACCGTTCGCGGCCTGCCGGCCGAGCTTGTAGATCACGAAGAGTCCCACGACCAGAAGTAGTTCGCGGACGAGGGGCGGTCGGGCAGAACTGTCCGGCTCCCGATCTGCTGGCTCGCTACCGGCGTACATCACCCGGTGCCCCTTTGCTGACGAAGCGGTGTTACGGCGGCATGGTCCAGTCCACGCCGTATCGATACGCCAGTGTACCGATACGCGAACGTATCGGTACACGCGCGTATCGGTACACTGGCGTATCGAAGACCTCGCCGCAGATTCGCCGAGAGGGAAAACACATGTCGCCGCAGGAGACCGCACCGGGACCGGCACAGACGCCACGCCGCTCGAAGATCACACCGGAGCGGGCGCAGGAGTTCTACGCGGCGGTGCTCGACATGCTCAGAGAGTCCGGTTACGAGGCGCTCACCATGGAGGGGGTCGCCTCGCGGACCCGTTGCGGCAAGTCCACGCTCTACCGGCAGTGGGGCTCCAAGCCCGAGCTGGTGGTGGCCGCGCTGCACGGCACCCGACAGGCGCTGCTCCCGCACATCGACACCGGCACGCTCGCGGGGGATCTGCGCGAGGCGGCACGGGCGATCGGCGCGGGCTCCGGCCGCGACACTCCGCTGATGCACGCCCTCAGCCATGCCGCATTGCAGAGCCCCGAGCTGTTGTGCGCGCTGCGCGAGGCACTGATCCTGCCCGGACTCGCGACGATCGACGACATGGTCCGGCGCGGTGCGGAGCGCGGCGAGATCCCGGCGGACAACCCGGCGGCGGAGTTCGTCTCCGCACAGCTCCTGGGCGCGATGCGCGCCCGGCCTCTACTGGAGGGGAAGTACGCGGACGAGGCGTATCTCACCCGCTTCGTGGACAACGCGATCCTTCCCTCCCTCGGACTGGGTGCGTCCTCACCCTGAAGTCCGCCCCGAAGACGTGGGCCGTTGTCCGAGCGGATGACGACGACCCGCCGGCGCCGCACCGTGGGGACGGGGGCGGCGCACCATCCGGACGGCCGGTGACCCCTTGGGGAGTCACCGGCCGTCCGCGGTTCCGCCCCGCACGCCGCCAACCTGCCCGGCCGGACCGATGACTGTTCCACCAAACAAACAGTTGGTAGATTCTCCCGACCGATCGGCGCGGGGCCTCGGCCGCGCGCGCATTCCGGAGAACGGCGGGGCGGACCCATGGACATCGGCAATCCCATCGACTTCACGGGGCGAGCGGTGATCGTCACCGGCGGCACGAAGGGCATCGGCGCCGCGATCGCCGAGGCATTCCTCGCCGCCGGCGCGGAGGTCCTGGTCTGCGGACGGGGCGAACCGCCGGAACTGCCCGGAAGCGGCGCACGCCGGGCGCACTTCCGGCCGACGGACGTCCGTGACCCGGCGGCCGCCGCCGGGCTGGTGGACGCGGCGGTCCGGCGGTTCGGACGGCTGGACATACTCGTCAACAACGCGGGCGGCTCCCCCGACGCCGACGCGGCCACCGTGTCGCCGCGCTTCGTCGAGAAGATCGTCGCCCTGAATCTCCTGGCCCCGTTCTACGTGTCACAGGCGGCCAACCGGATCATGCAGGGGCAGCGCGACGGAGGCTCGATCGTCAACATAGGCAGCGTCTCCGCACACACCCCGCAGCCGGGCACCGCCGCGTACACGGCGGCGAAGGCCGGCCTGCTGGGGCTGACCCGGGCACTGGCCCTGGAGTGGGCGCCGAAGGTGCGGGTCAACCACATCACGACCGGGCTCGTCCGCACACGGAGCGCGGCGTCGGTCTACGGCGAGGACGGTGGCGCCGCGGTGGCCGAGGTCATCCCGATGCGGCGGATGGCGGCGCCGGACGACGTGGCGCGCGCCTGCCTGTACCTGGCGGGCGATCTGGCCGGGTACGTCAACGGCGCGGACCTGGCGGTGCACGGCGGGGGCGAGGAGCCCGCGAGGTTCCTCGCGGCGCAGCGCGGACAGGGCGACCGGGGCGAGGAACCCGGGCAGCGGGAGCCGCGCTGACAACAACACGGTACACCCTTTTCTCGTCCCCTTGACGATAACAACCCCTCCCTTTATCGTCTTCATGACGAGAAAAAGAGGGGGGCCCGACATGGCCGACATCACCAGGCGCTTCGGCTGGCGCCATCTGCGCTCCGCACCCACCGCACACATCCGCCACCACAAGCGCGGCCGGCTGGCCCACGACGGGCCGGGGCTGAGCTTCTGGTACCGGTCGCTGAGCGCCGCACTCTCGGAAGTCCCGGTGAACGACCGGGAGTTGGCGATGGCGTTCCACGCCCGCACCTCCGACTTCCAGGACGTGACCGTGCAGGCCACCGTGACGTACCGGATCAGCGACCCGGCCGAGGCGGCCGCCCGGCTCGACTTCTCGGTCGACCCGGACACCGGGGTCTGGCGCGGTGCGCCGCTGGAGCAGATCGCCACCCTGCTGACCGAGACCGCCCAGCAGCACACCCTGGACGTACTGGCCAGGACCGCGCTGGCCGAGGCGCTGGTAGACGGTGTCGCATCGGTACGCGACCGGGTCGCGGCAGGGCTCGCCGCCGAACCGCGACTGCCCGCCACCGGGATCGATGTGGTCGCGGTACGGGTGGTGGCGATCCGCCCCGAGGCCGAGGTGGAGCGCGCCCTGCGCACCCCCGCCCGCGAGCAGATCCAGCAGGAGGCCGACCGGGCCACCTACGAGCGCCGCGCGGTGGCCGTGGAACGGGAACGGGCCATCGCCGAGAACGAGCTCGCCAGTCAGATCGAACTGGCCCGCAGGGAAGAGCAGTTGGTCGAGCAGCGCGGCACCAACACCCGCCGCGAGGCCGAGGAGAACGCGGCGGCGGACGGGGTGCGCGCCGAGGCCGAGGCGGCACGCAAGGTGCGGCTGGCCCGTGCCGAGGCCGAAGCCGCCCGCGAGGTCGGCGCCGCACAGGCGGAGTCCCAGGCGGCCTGGCTGCGGGTGCACGGCGAGGTGGATGCCGCGACCCTGCACGCCCTGGCGGCGACACGGCTCGCCGAGAACCTGCCGCGTATCGACAGCCTCACCCTCTCCCCCGACGTACTCACCGGACTGCTCAGCAAGCTCGGCAGCGCCGGCCCGGAGACCCGGGCATGAGCCTCGCCCCGCGCGCGGTACTGGTCCACCGCACCACCGAGTACGAGGAGTTGCTGACCCGGCACGGCACACACGGACAGGCCGCGTTCTTCCTGTCCAGCCGCGGCCGTTCCATCGACGAGGTGGCACGCCGGCACCGGCAGACCCGACAGGCGCTGGCCGATGTGGCGGCGGGCGTACCGCTCCAGTGGCGTCAGTCGCGGGTGGAGCGCGCGGATCTCGACCGCTTCCTCTTCGGGCCGGAGGACGTGGTGGTCGTCGTCGGGCAGGACGGACTGGTCGCCAACGCGGCCAAGTACCTCTCCGGCCAGCCCGTGGTGGGCATCGACACCGACCCCGGACGCAATCCGGGCGTGCTCGTCCGCCACCGGCCCCGCGACGCGGCTGCCCTGCTCCGGGCGGCCGTGTCCCCCGGCGGCACGGCGGACGAACTCACCATGGTCGAGGCGGTGTCCGACGACACCCAGCGCCTCCTCGCCCTCAACGAGATCTACCTCGGCCCGCCCGGCCATCAGACCGCCCGCTACCGGCTCGGCCCGGACGCCCCCGACGCGCCCGTCGAACCGCAGGCATCCTCGGGCGTACTCGTCGGCACCGGCACCGGCGCCACGGGCTGGATCCGCTCGTTGTGGCAGGAGCGCCACAGCGCGCTCCGCCTCCCGGCGCCCACCGACCCGCGCCTCCTCTGGTTCGTCCGCGAAGCCTGGCCGTCCCCCGCGACCGGCACCTCGCAGGTCGCGGGCGAGCTGGGGCGCGAAGAGTGGCTGAGGCTCACCGTCGAGTCCGACCGGCTGGTGGTCTTCGGCGACGGGATGGAGACGGACGCACTGGAGCTGACATGGGGTCAGACGGTACGGCTCGGCATCTCGGCGACCTCGCTGCGCCTGACCGTCTGACCGCCCGCGCCATGTGACCGACGGACCACTGACCGCTCGCCCGCCCGGCCGCTGCTCCCTGGCGCGGCCCGCGCGGAGGGCGGCGACGCCGTGGTCCGTAGGCTGCCCCGTACGACCGGAGTGCCGGGCCCTGCGCCTGCGCCCTCCTCTTCTGCGAGGAACACAGGGAGCACCATGACGACCACGCCCGCGGACACCTCTTCCCGCAACACCCGCCCGCCGAAGGCACAGGCGGCGCTCGGGGTGGGCATCGTCGTGCAGGACGGTCGGGGACGGATCCTCCTCGGCAGGCACCACGGCGGAACCTGGGAGCTGCCCGGCGGCAAGGTCGACCCGACCCACGAGTCCATCGCCGAGGCGGCCGTCCGTGAGCTGCGCGAGGAGACGGGACTGGAAGTGGATGCGGCGGGCGTACGCGTCTTCGCCATGCTCCACGACGTGGTCGGGGGCATCAACCGGGTGTCGATGGGCGCCGAGGTGACCCTACGGTCGGGAGAGCCGCGGGTGACCGAGCCACATCTGATCGGCGCCTGGCAGTGGACGGAGCCCGAAGCCCTGCCCGGGGCGCTGTTCGACCCCTCCGCCCAGGTGCTCGCGGCCTGGCGCCCGGACCTCTCGATCGAGCACCCGCCCGCGCACCGGCTGATGATCGCGGACGGCGCGGACGGCGCGGACGGCGCGGACGGCGCGGACGGCGCGGACGGCGCCGGTAACGACGCATAACCTTGCCCCATTAATCATTTGCCTAGTAATCATAGGCAGAGCTAGCGTCCTCGCATGAAGGCCGTGAATGAGCAGGACATCCGCGCATCGTTCATCAACTGCTCCAAGGGGGAGGCCAAGCGTCTGCCGCTCCCCCGCGATCTGGACGAACAGCCCTGGGACGATCTGGATTTCCTGGGGTGGCGGGATCTCTCCGCCCCCGGGCGCAGCTACCTCGTCACCGAACGCGACGGCGAACTCATCGGCGTGACGCTCCGGTTCCCCTCCCAGCAGCGCGGCTTTCTCCATCGGAGCATGTGCTCGCTGTGCCTCACCACGCATCCGGGGAGCGGCGTCTCACTGATGACCGCCCGCAAGACGGGCACGGCGGGGCGCGAGGGCAATTCGGTCGGCCTCTACATGTGCACCGACCTCGCCTGTTCGCTGTATGTCCGGGGCAGGAAGATCGCGGCGCCCGGGGCTCGTTTCAGGGAGAGCCTGACGGTGGCGGAGCAGGTGGAGCGGACCAGGAGCAACCTCGACGCGTTCCTGGACAAGCTCTTCGACTGAGCCGGCGCGCGACCCGGTGGGCGCCTTCAGGCAGGGGCTCCGGCTCTGAAGGTGACGGGCAGTCGCTCGGGGCCGCGCAGCCCTCCGGGCCGCCACCGCAGATCGCCGGGCGGCACGGCCAGGGCCAGATCGGGCAGGCGGCGCAGGACGGCGCCGATGGCGATCCGGCCCTCCAGCCGGGCCAGCGGCGCCCCCAGGCAGTAGTGGATGCCGTGTCCGAACGCCAGGTGGGCGTTGTCCTGCCGGGAGATGTCCAGGCGGTCGGGTTCCGGGAAGTGGTCCGGGTCGCGGTCGGCGATTGCCGATGCCACGAGCACGGTCGCGCCGCGCGGGATGTCCACCCCCGCGATGGTGACGTCCTCGCGCGCGAACCGGGCGATGCCCGGGTTGACCGGCCCGTCGAAGCGCAGGAACTCCTCGATCGCCCCCGGCAGCAGCACCGGGTCCTCCCGCAGCCGGCGGAGCTGGTCGGGATGGGTGAGCAGCGCCGCGATCCCGCTGCCGATGAGGTTGACCGTGGTGATGTAACCGGCCGCCAGCAGCAGGAAGGCCATGGCGATCAGCTCGTCCTCGTCCAGCCTCCGCTCCTCGTCCCGGGCGGTCACCAGGGCGCTGAGCAGGTCGCTCCCGGGCCTGGCCCGCTTCGCCCCGATGAGCCCGGTCAGACAGCCGTGCATGTGCCGCCACGCCTCGTCCGTCCGGGCCGGGTCCGGCGGCGCGGCCCCCTGCAGGACCAGGTCGTCGGTCCACCGCTGGAAGTCGCCCCGGTCCGTCATGGGTACGCCGAGCAGTTCGCTGATCACGGTGACCGGGAGCGGCAGCGCGAAGCTCCCCACGAGGTCGGCGTGGCCGGTGGGCGCGATCTCGTCGAGCAGCCGGTCGGCGATCTGCTGGATACGGGGCCGCATCTCCGCCACGCTGCGCGCGGTGAACGCCCTGGACACCAGGCGACGCAGCCGGGTGTGGTCGGGGGGATCGGTGCGGAGCATGCTGCGCAGTACGGACCCGCGGTCCGTCGCGGGCAGCCGCTCGAAGAGCCGGGGGTCCGTCGCATCGGCGACGTCACTGCTCAGCCGCGGGTCGGAGAGGGCCGCGAGCCCGTCCTCGTACCGTGTGACGAGCCATGCCTCCAGGCCGCCGGCGATGACGGCGCGCCGTACCGGGCCGTCCTCACGCAGTTGCCGGTAGACCGGGAAGGGGTCGGCCACGAAAGCCGGATCGGTGTAGGGAAGAAGGACCGGCTGCTGAATCATCACGCCTCCCTGAGGCCGCTATGACCCTTTCCACCTGCTTCGTACCAGCGTAGTGGGCCCGAGTGGTCCGAGGCCGTGGCCCTGGCCGGGGTGCTCGCCGGGGCCCGTCAGGACGGCGGTTCGCCGTTTCCGTGGCACCAGGTCCGCAGCAGCACCCGCCGCCCCTTCGCCTCCCGCGCGACGAGTTCGTCCGCGGTGGGCGTGAATCCGGCCGATCGTGCCACGGCGGCGCTCGGGACGTTGTCGGCCTCGATCCGGAGCAGCACGCGCCGGGCTTCGAGGTGGTGAACGGCGTACCCGGTGGCGGCCGTGACCGCAGCGGACGCCAGCCCCCGACGCCGGTACCGGGGCCCGACACCGTAGGCGAGTTCGATGTCCCGGTCGTCCAGGTCGTCCTGCCAGAGCAGCACCTCGCCCTGCGGCTGCCCGCCGTCGGCAGTGATCGCCAGTTGCATGAGCCGGCCCTCGGCGCGCGCGGCACGGGCCCGCCCGAGGTACGCGCGAGCGGCTTCCGCGTCGAACGGCGAGGGCACGGGCGTCCAGCGGTTGATCTCCGGATCGTCGTACATCTCGATCAGCGCGGGGATGTCCGCGTCGTCCCATTCCCTGAGCACGATGCTCCGCCCGGTCAGGCGAACCGGGACGGTGGGCAGGGTTCTCGGCTGATGCTCCATGCGCCGATCATGCACCGCCCGAGTGCCGCCACGACAGCTCCCCGACCGAATACCGTCGGCCGGCGAGCTCTCGCGTGGTGCGTCGCACCGCTGTGAATCCGGCACGGCGTCGGTCAACTCGGGACGGAAAAGCGGTGGTTGCACGCCGTCGGCAGGGCGAGAGGAAGCCGGGCGCGCGGTCCCCGACCGATCCCGCGAACGACCGAAGGGCCGCTCCGGATTCCCCTGGAACGACCCTTCGATCCGCGACTCCCACAAGTCGGGACGGCAGGATTTGAACCTGCGCCCCCTTGTCCCCCGGGAGTAGGAGCCAAAGGCGTTTTATGGACATAGCGGACTTGATCCGGACGCAGATCGTATGCAGGAGGTCCGGGGCGTGAACCATCGCGCACACCGCGTGGTCCCCAACTGGTCCCCACGCACAAGATGCTGCATTTCCGTCAGGGACCATGAAGGATAAGTTCCGCATCCAGGAAGGGGCCTGACCTCCGCTCGCTGCGGCGTGCGGGTACCTTCCAGCGGCCAGGCCTGAGCGGACTCCTCCAATGGGCGCGGTCGACTCCATGACGCTCCATCACAGAAGAAGAACGGATTCCCCCGTGAACAGTGCTCGCTCCGGCGGGCGCGCACAGCCCGCCCGCCCCGGCGACCCCAAGCAGGTCGGCCCACACCGCATCGTCGGCCGCCTCGGTTCGGGCGGCATGGGCACCGTTCACGCCGGCGTGAATCGCAGCGGCCTGCGGGTCGCGGTCAGGATCGCCACTCCGCCCAGGCCGAGGACCCCGAGTTCCGCGCCCGATTCCGCCGCGAGGTCCAGCTCTCCGCCCGCGTTCAGGGAACGTGCCTCATACCCCTGCTCGGCGCCGCCCCGGACGCAGACACCCCCCTGACTGGCGACTGCATACCCCGGGCCTCACCTTGGATCAGCACCTCACGGCTCCGGCAGCGCCCTGTACCTTCGCCCCCCGGCACCGCCCAAGCCCTCGCCGGCATCCACACCGAGCAGACCTTCGCCCTGCTCCAAACCACTTCGAACGCCTCGCCGTCCGATGGGCACGCCGCACCGAACGCCACGACGCCTTCGTCTCCCTCACCTGAAGCCTCATCTGCTGGAGACACCTCAAGAATGCCCACTCCTGACCATCGTGTGCGATGCAGGGCGAGTGCGGACCGGTTCGCAAGGCAGAGCGGTACAAGGGTGCCGGGTGGACAGTGCCTGGCGGCGTTCAACGCTCACTACGCCAGATCGGTCCCTTCATACGCGAAGAACAAGTAGTCCTGACCAGCCGCCGATCCCGTCCAGCACCTCCCGGAGGCCGTCGGGATCGGATACGTCGATCCGGCGCCCCGCCCGCAGGGGTCCGTCACATCGGGCAACTGCCGTTTCTGGACGGATTCCTGGCATGGCTGGTCCCGCATGGCGTCACGTCGCTGCGTCCGGACCGACAGGACAGCGGGCACGGTCCGGCATCCGACCCGTACGGCGGATCGCTGAGCAGACGGTCGCAACGGTGGCCGCGGCGTCGACCGGAGTGGCTCTTCATCGAGATGCCGTCCGGAACCATGACCTCCGGTCCCGGGCCCGGACACAACCGCTCTCGACCTGCCGGCGGGCGCCTCGGCCGCGTCCGGTTCGCAGTCCCCATGAGGCGGCTGTGTACCGATGCACTGCACGTTGTTTACCGCTACGTCCGTTAACTTCCTTGAAATTAAGTGCTACAAGCAGTTGACGCCGCTCTGACAAGATTCCTACGATCGGTGCATCGATTTACCACTCAGCGTTGACCTTGTCCGGGGGAAAGTTGGGAGCGGGACGGGTGACAGTGCCGTCGCCCGACGCTGGTGCATCGATCGAGGGGCGATGCGTGCAACTGCTCGACAAGAGCGTCGCGGCAGGTGTCGCCGTGGGACACCTTTTCATCTCACCGGCCGTTCTGGCGGTCCGGTTCAAGCCGGTGGGAGCGGCTTGAAATCGACCTGAGCGCCGGAGCCTGTGCAGCCGTGATTTCGGCCGCCGCGATCGCGATGCAATTTCCTTGTAACTGCTCGAATTGAGACATCGGGGGATGATGGTGCCAAGAAGGGTTACGCCTGTGCCCAAGTCTTCTTTCGGCCCCGCATCAGTTCTGGATGTGCTGCTGTTCCGTGCCACCCATGATGCGGAACACCTGGCGATTCGGGACTGGGCGGGGGGCTCACTCACTTTCGGGGAGTGGGCGGAACGCTCCGCCGGCTTCCGTGACGCCCTGCGGGACAACGGCGTCCGACCTGGTGAACACGTGGGCCTGGTTTTCGACAGGCGGGACTGGATCACTTTTGCCGTCTCGTATTTCGGCACCATGCGTTCCGGGGCGATACCGGTGTCGATCGAGAACCATCCGGAGCGGATCGAGTCCAGAGCGCGGCACACAGACGTGTCCCTGTGCATCGTGGGTGAGCACGCGCATCGACCGGACGTGCCGTGGGTGGATGCGACCGACCTGATGACGTCCACCGGGGCACCGGATTCGGACGCGGAACTGTCTCCCGACAGCGTGATGGACATCGTGTTCACCTCGGGCACCGTCAACGGAGCGTACAAGGCAGTGCGCTGCCGCCACGCCGACTGGCTCGGAGCACGCCGACTCGTCCCGGTCCGACGACAGCAGACTTGTGTGCATTCCCTTTTCCAGCCGCACAGTTCCGCGGGCGTCCACGGCCTGCTGATCACTCATCTGGAGCGCGGGGTGCTGAGTGTTGCCGCGTCCACCCCCGAGCTGTACGGCGATGCGGACGAGGTCGCCCGGCAGACCGCCGCCACGGTGGCCCGGCATCAGCCGTCGGAGCTGATGGTGACGCCGGCTCTCCTCGGCACTCTGCTGGACCTGGAGCTGATCGACCCCGACACCTTCTCCTGCCTGCGTTACGTGAAAGTCGGCGGCTCACCCCTGCCGGAGCACATCGGCCGGGCACTGACCCGGAGACTTCCGGAGACTCGAATCGTCTCCCTCTACGGAACGACGGAGAGCGCCCGAGCCCTGCTCACCACCCTCTGGGACGAGCGGAATACCGACCTGCTGGGCCGAGGCACGGACTCCACGGCTGTGCGGGTGGTCGATTCGGAGGGCAAGGACCTGCCGACCGGTGAGATCGGCGAGATCTGCGTTCGGGCCAGCGGCGGCTCGGGGAAGCTCGAATACTTCGGCGATACCGAAGAGACAGCCGCCGTGTTCCAGTCGGCCTGGGTGCGGACGGGCGACGTCGGATATCTGGACGAGCATCAGGGTGTCCGGCTCGTGGGCCGCAACAAGGAAATGCTGATTCTGCCGAGCGGTCTGAAGGTGAACTCTTTCAGGATCGAGCGGATGCTCGGTGAGTGCCCCGAGGTCAAGGAAATCAGCGTGGTCGGCCTGGAAGTTCCTGGAAAGCCCTACGACAACGTGGCCGCGGCTGTCGTCCCCCGGGATCCAGCAATTCGCCCCGAGGAAATAACCGCGCAGTACGAAGTGTTGGCCGACGAACTCGTTCCCCGCGTGACCATTCTTGTCGACAGGTTGCCGAGGAACGGGATGGACAAAGTCGCTCGCGCGGAAGTCAAGAGTCTCTTCGAACGGCGCGGTATGGGCGTGTACGACCTGCGGGCCGAAGTCAGGTCCTGACGCTTCTGCGTCACCAGAAGCGGTCCTGCCACAGCGACGTGCCGTGAATCCTAACGAGGGAGTTCAAATGAGCGGGTTCTCCGCCCCGGTTCGAGCCAGTGTCGATGTCACATATGCGTGTGATCTGCGCTGCATTCACTGCCGCACCAATACGGGCGAGATACCAGTCCACATCCGGAAACGAATGCTGACCATCGATCAGCTCAAAGAAGTAATGCTCGAACTCGATTCCATGGGTACCTTCGAGATCACCCTGACCGGCGGTGAGCCGACCATACGCAAGGGTTTTTGGAACCTCATCGACGTGGTGCCCGAGCTGAACCTTTCCACGGTCACCCTCATCACCAACGCGGCCAACCACAGCACGGCCCAGCTGGACCGAATCCTCGACAGCGGGATCGACTCCATCCGCGTGAGCATCGACGGCACACGTGAGAAGTTCGAGAAGATCAGGCTCGCGGACTCCTACGACCAGGTCATCACCAACTCCGTCTACCTCAACGAGCGGGTCTCCAGCTTCAAGGTGCTGACGACGGTGATGAAGACGAACCTGGAGAACGTCTTCGACCTGACCGACGCACTGCGGACAGCCGGTATTCGCAGACAGGACTATATTCTCGTCCGCGCACACGGCCGTGGTGGGCGGAATCGCCTCCTGCTCACCGAAGCGGAAACCATGTCCCTGCACGCCGCGGTGGAGAAATTCCAACGGCGGGTTCCGACTGCTGAGTTCGATCTCAACCTCAACGCGCCGTACCTGGTGCCCGGACGGGCCGGTCGGCCGATCGACGACGTCGTCATGTTCCCTTATCACGTGCGTGACAGTAGCATCGCGATATCCGCAACCGGTGACGTGACGATGAGCCGGCTCTACAGTTCCAAGCCGCTGGGGAACGTCAAGGACCAGCCGATCGGGAAAATCTGGCGGGAAGCCCAGCAGCAACTGGCCGCAGAAGTCGAAGAATACTCGGAGGAGGAACTGCGCAGGATCTTCTGGGACTTCGCGGCCGCCGAGGCCGACGAGACGGCGCCGCCGCAATTCACCGCCCTACTGGACCGTCAGATCTTCGAAGGCTACGAAGTCCGTTAGCAACACCTTCGCAGAACCACGCCCTACTGAATCCGAGATTGGGTCATGCCGGAAATCAAGCAAGGGAAGAAGCCCACGGTGCTGGTAACCGGCGGGGCGGGCTTCATCGGACGTCATCTCACCGCCGCGCTGCGCTCCGCCGGCATGACGGTGCACAGTGTCGACGATCTACGGGTCAAGCCCCTGGCCGATCCGGACGGCAGTCTGGTCCGCAAGAGCGTGCGGGAGCTCACTCCCGACGACGTGAGCGGCGTCGACGTCGTCTATCACCTGGCATCGGACAAGAGCGTTCCGCTGTCGTTCGTGCAGCCGTTGCAGTACCTGGACAACCTGGAGTCGACCGCGCATCTGATGCGGGTCTGCGCGGACGCAGCCGTGCCGAGAGTGCTCATCGCCAGCACCTGCGAGGTCTACGGCCGGGCGGCGCGGCTGCCGACCGAGGAGTCGGCGCCGCTGGCCCCCTTGTCTCCCTACGCCGCGTCCAAGGTGGCCATGGAGATGGTCGCCCGCACCTACCAGGAGTGCGCCGACTCGGGCACGGACACCACCGTCGTCCGGTTCTTCAACGTCTACGGTCCCGGAGAGCGACCGGACGCCGTGATCCCGGGGTTCTGTCTCGGGGCGCTCACGGACGGATCGCTGTGCGTCGAGGGATCGGGGACACAGCGCCGGGACTTCTCCTACATCGACGATGTGGTCGACCAACTCGTTCAGCTCACGGCCGCCGCCCCGGTCCCCGTAGTTAACATCGGCTCGGGCGTCTCTGCGTCCGTGCTCGAGATTGCCGCCATCGTCCGCGAACTGTGCCCGAGCGCCACGGTGCGGTGGACCCGGTCGCGGCCCAACGAGATCCCGGAGTTCCGCTCCGACATCTCTCTCCAGCGCAGCCTGTTCTCGCTCCGGACCCCGCCGGTCGGTCTGCGCGAGGGCGTCGAACGGACGCTGCGGTGGTGGTCGGAGTCGGGTGTGCTCGAACGCCACGGCTCCCCTGCCGGAAGCCTGCTGAGGCCGCAGCTGATCGGCTGATCTCCTCCTGCGGACCCGAGTTGGACGACGACCAAGGCTGCGGAGCATCCTGTGCCACTTCTCAATCATCGTGCCGATCTCAGGCACCATCTCGACATCATCCCCGTCCTGCGCCATGCCGGCGCAGGCCCAACGGTCGCCACGGGCCTGTGCCTCCTGGTGGTGACCGCAGTGCCGGTCTCGGCCTCGGTCGTCACCGGTGAACTGGTGCAGTCCGTCGTGGACGTCGGCCGGGACGGCGGGAGCGGGCGGGCATGGGCCATGCTGGGCGTCTTCGTCCTGGTCACCCTTGCCGGGTGGATCGCCGGGGCGTTGCTCGGTCCGCTGACGACCCTGCTGGCCCGGCGGACGGACGGATCGGTCCGGGACCAGTTGTTCCGCCTGGTCGGCCGGCCCAGTGCGTTCGCCCACCTGGAAACGGCCGATGTCGCCGACGACCTCTCACGTGTCGTGAACAACACGGAGGGGCGCGGCCGTTCCTTCGGCCGCGGCGCGGTGGCCCAACTGCAGAACGTTTCCAAGGTGCTGGGCGCACTGGGACTGGGGCTGGTCATCGCCGACGTGTCACCCCTGCTCGCAGCCGTGCTGTTCGTCGGCGTGCTGTGGGTCAGGCGGCGCGTGATGCGTGAGCTGGAGGCCACGCTCACGTCCATGGACGAGTACGCCGGCACTCTCAGACGCGGGAACTACCTCTACGACCTGGTGTGCACCGCTCCCGCGGCCAAGGAGATCCGGGTCTTCGGGCTGGGCCCCTGGGTGGTGGGCCGGCACACCCGTGAGCTCCAGGGATATCACCAAGCGCTCTTCGCCGTGCGCCGTCGTCTCGCGCGCGGGGAGTTCCGGCTCATACCCATCGTCTTCGTGCTCGCGGTGACAGCGTTCCTCTGGCCCGGTCTCGCAGCGCTGAACGGCGACATCGGCGCCGATGCGCTGACCACGGCGGTGATGGCCGCCATGTCGATGTTCACCGTGGTCCAGGCAGGCCAGGAACAGATGTACATCGCCCCGGCGCGACTGGCCCTGCAAGCGCTGTCCCGCATCGAGGACACCGTCGGGCGGTCCGAGCCCGAGGAGTCCGGCGCGCACCTGACGCCGGGCCGCACGCCCGCCATCCGATTCTCCGGTGTCCGGTTCGCCTACGGAGATCAAGAACCCGTGCTCGACGGTCTTGACCTCGACATCCACCCCGGGGAAGTCCTCGCCATCGTCGGTGACAACGGCGCCGGCAAGACCACGCTCACCAAACTGCTGGCCGGCCTCCACAGGCCACAGAGCGGCCGGGTGACCGCCGACGGCACCGATGTCACCACCCTCGACCCGGAGCGGTGGTGCGAATGCCTCGCCGTGGTCTTCCAGGACTTCCTCCGGCTTCACCTGTCCGCCCGCGCCAACATCGCCTTGGCGGCTCCCCAGCACGCCGACGACGCGCTGATCCGTGCCGCGGTCGACGACGCGGGCGCCGGAACCCTGCTGGACTCCCTGCCGAACGGTGAGGACACACCACTGTCACGCACGCGCGCCGACGGGGTCGACCTGTCCGGCGGTCAGTGGCAGAAGATCGCCATCGCGCGGGCTCTGTTCGCCGTGCGGGCCGGAGCCAGGGTGCTGGTCCTGGACGAGCCGACGGCGCACCTCGACATCCGGGCGGAACTCGACTTCTTCACCCAGGTGATCGCCCGGGTCACCGGGATCACGGTCGTCCTGATCAGCCATCGCCTCTCGACGGTGCGACAGGCCGACCGGATCGTGCTGCTGCGCGACGGACGGATCGTCGAGTCCGGCAGCCACGACGAACTCATCGCCCTCGACGGCAGCTACGCGGAGATGTTCGCTCTTCAGGCGGCCAGATTCGTGGAGAGCGGAGCCGGGGGGCAGGCCCTGTGAGGAAGGACAAGACTGTGTCGGTTTCCGGGCGGAGCTCGTCGCAACGCCTGCGCAGGCGGCTGCGTGTCTTCCGCAGTTCGCTGGGCATGGCGTTTCGCGCCGAACCGCGGGCCGCGGCCGCCCTGATGGTAGTCATGGTCGTCAACGCGCTGGGGACGTCGCTGATCGGTGTGCTCCTGGCACGACTCGTGGACCGGGCCGGGGAGCACGACGTCACCGGTGTGCTGACGGCGGTCGTCCTCGGGGCCGCGTGCCAGGCGTTGCTGGAGGTGGGCTTTCGCACCCAATTCAGCCTCCGTCTGGAGGTCTCGCAACGGGTCGATGTCCTCGTGCAGCAGGACATCGCCGAGGTGGCGGGCACCCTCAGGACGCTGGAACACCTGGAGGACCCCGCCTACCTGGACCGGATCGCCTCACTGAGGCAGGAGTCCGACTGTCTCGCCGACTCCTGCTGGTCGGTCTTGGAGGCATTGTCGATCACGGTTCAGATCGTCCTGGCGGTCTCCTTCCTCGCCGTGATCGACCCGCTGCTGATGGCGCTCGTGGTACTGGCGCTGCCTTCCGTCTGGCTGACCCGACGCGCGCGTGCCGTGGAGCAGCGAGCCATGGACGCCGCGGCCGAACGGGGTCGGCTGGCGGACCACCTGCTGGACATCACCACGCAGGCGAGGTCCGCCAAGGAGGTGTGCATCACCAACTCGTCCGAGACGCTGCGCGGGTACGCGGCGCGAGCCTGGGACGAGGCATCCTCGCTGCGCCTGCGCGCCGAGTTCAAGATGGTTCTGCTCAACCTGTGCGGCTTCCTGGTCTTCACCGCGGGATTCCTCGGCGCACTCGCCTACGCCATCCATGCGAGCCTTTCCGGAACGGGGAGGGCCGGCGAGGTGATCCTCGTGATCACACTCGCCGGCCGCCTCCAGGGGCAGGTGGGACATGCCGTCTGGGTCCTGGGCCGCCTGCTGAAGTCCGTGCAGGTCGCCGACCGTTACGTGTGGCTGCAGGACCGTCTCGCCGAGGAGCGGACAGGCGCCACCACCCCACCGGGCCGACTGCGACAGGGCATCAGTCTGCGCAACGTGAGCTTCCGGTACCCGGGAACCGACCGGGACGTCATCCATGACCTGAGCCTGGACATCCCGGCCGGCGGCGTCATCGCCGTCGTCGGGGAGAACGGGGCGGGCAAGACGACCCTCGTCAAGCTCCTCAGCAAGCTGTACGAGCCGACTTCGGGGGCGTTGCACGTCGACGGCGTCGATCTGGCCGACATCGACACGGAGGAGTGGCGCGCCGGCATGACCGCCACCTACCAGGACTACGCGCGGCTGGAGTTCTTGGTCCGGGAGAGCGTCGGGGTCGGGAAGCTCGCCCGGATCGACGACCCGGACGCCGTACGTGAGGGCCTGGAACGGGCGGGCGCGCAGGGCATCGAGACGGTGCTGCCGAACGGCCTGGACACCCGATTGGGACTCACGTTCGATGGCGTGGACCTTTCCCTCGGACAGTGGCAGCGGCTGGCCCTGGCTCGGAGCGCGATGCGGCGCAATCCGTTGCTGATGGTCCTGGACGAGCCGACGGCTTCGCTGGACGCGAAGGCCGAACACGATCTCTACGAGCGGTTCACGCGGCTGTCCCGCGAGGTGAGCCAGGCGTACGGCTCCGTCACCGTCCTGGTCACGCACCGCTTCTCCACCGTGCAGATGGCGGACGTGATCGTCGTCGTCCAAGGCGGGCGGATCGCCGAACTCGGCACCCACGAAGAGTTGCTCGCCGCAGCGGGCCTCTACAGCCAGATGTACCAGTCACAAGCCCGCGCCTACGTCTGACCCGGAGGAGGAGAGTGTCCATGGACCCACTGAGCCTGCCCCACGACGACCGTGTCGCGGTCGTGGGCGCGGACGGTTCCCGGCTGACCTACCGCGAGCTGATCCGCCGCGCCGACAGCCTGGGCCCGTCCCTGCCGCGGGACCGAAAGGGGCTCGTCGCCCTGTTCGGGGACCGCGATCTCGAAACGCTGATCGCCTATGTGGCGGCACTGAGGCATGGCCATGCCGTCGCGTGGTTCGGTTCGGCCGCCGGGACGGCACAGCGTCAGGGGCTGGTCCGGCGCTTCCGCCCCGATGTGGTGGTGGCTCCCGCAGGGGTACTGGCCGAGTGCTTGGCCGGGCTCCCCTACCACGCGCTGGAGGGAGGTGCCTCGGGTGTCCACGCCGCCCGACGTAGGGACGGGACGGCCCCGGAGGTCCAGCAGGACACAAGCGTCCTGCTCCTGACCTCGGGGACCGTGAGCTCCGGCCGGGCCGTGCGGCTGTCGGGCGCGGCCGTCGCCTCGAACTCCCGGGGCATCGTCGACGCTCTGTCCGTGCGACCGACGGGGCGTGCCGCCACTTCCCTTCCGCTGTACCACGCCTACGGGTTGTCCGTTCTCAACAGCCATCTCATCGCGGGGGCCGGCGTGCTGCTCACGGCGACGCCCCCCAGCGGCGCGCGTTTCTGGAAGGAGTTCGCAGCCGCCGAATGCACGGCGTTCGCTGCTGTTCCCTTCCACCTCCAGTGGCTGATGCGCTCGCGGCTGGGGTGGGACCGTGTACCGACACTCGAGGCTGTCACCGTCTCGGGAGCGCGCACACCGGAGGCCATCGCCCGGGCCTTTCACCGGCGGGCCGATGCCGCCGGATTCCGCTTCCACAAGATGTACGGCCAGACCGAGGCCACGTCGAGGATCAGTGTCCTGGCACACGAGGACTTCGCCGATCACCCGGACTCGGTGGGCAGAGTGATCGCGGGAAGTTCGGTGGTGATCACCGGTGAAACAGGCGTTGCCCAGCCGGACGGTGTGCCGGGACGCATCGTGTACCGGGGCCCGAACGCCATGCAGGGATACGCCGACGAGGCGGCCGACCTGGCAGCTCCCGACATGGTGTGCGGCACCGTGGACACCGGCGACTCGGGTTTCCTCTCCGACGGGTTCCTGCACGTCCACGGCCGGGCGACACGATTCGTCAAGCCCAACGGCAAGCGACTCGAACTCGATCTGGTCGAGCGGCGCTTCGAGGAACTGGCGCCGGCCGCCGCAGTCGGAACGGACGACGAGAAGGCCCATCTGTTCATCGAAGGAAGAAAGTCGTCCGTCATTCAGGAGCTGCGGCTCGACATCGTCAGACAGGCCGGAATAGGGCCTGAGGCGCTGCAGATCCATTTTATCGACAGCATTCCCAGAAAGAAGAGCGGAAAGGTCGACTACGGCTCGCTCGCGGAATTGGCTGCGGATTCTCTCTAGAAGTCACGATGTCACACGGAAGTGAGAGTGGGATGACAGGAAACACTCAGCGGATCGCCCTCGAACCGGCATCCGTGGCCGAGACCATCGCCCGGCACGCCGAGGTTGTCGACTCGCTCTGTATACCGGCGACCGAATCGTCCCGGCCCTTGGTCGTGGTGAAGTCGACGGGATACCTCACGGCAGCAGAACTGCGGCGCCACTGCGGCGAGTTCGGCAAGGACGCGGAGTTCGACGTGCTGCTCGTCGACGAGCTGCCGACGGTGGACACCGCCGCTCCCGACAGCACGCGGCTCACCGCCGGCGCGGCGCCCGACAGCGTCTTCCGTTTCGAGGCGCCGCAAGGCGAGATCGAGACAGAACTGGTCGCCGCGTGGGAGCAAGTGCTCGATTTCACGCCGATCAGCGTCGTGGACGACTTCGTGGATGTCGGCGGGGACTCGCTGATGGCCCTGGAGATCGCAGTGGCGATCGCGCGGCGGTGGGACGTGAACGTCGACCTCGTCGACCTCGTGGACGCGTCGTCCGTGCGCAAGCTGGCGGCTCTGGTGAGCGCCGCCCAGGCGGACCGATGAGCGGCACCAGAACCGTCCCACTCACGCTGTGCAACTTCCGGGACCTCGGCGGCATCGTCTGCGCGGACGGACAGAGCCTCCCCAGCGGCCTGCTGTTCCGGTCCGAGGCTCCGGCTCCGCAAGCCCAGGGCGACATCGAGCGCCTCCGCCGGCTCGGTGTCCGCACTTTCGTGGATCTCCGTTCCCCCGAAGAGACGTCGTCGTCCGCCCCGCCCGACCGAGCAGAACCGGGCTCGTACGTCTCAGCAGCACTGCGGAGGGTCGACTGGGAGGACCGCGACGTTCCACCGGACGGGATGGCGGGCTTCCTCGCCGAGCGCTACCTGCAGCTGGCCGAGGAGGGACTGGGCGGGGACAGACCCGTGGGAAGGGCACTCACCGCCCTATTGGATCCGTCCCGGACCGGACGCATCGTCTGGTGTGCCGGAGGCAAGGACCGCACCGGGATCGTCGTCGCCGTCCTCCTGCACCTGCTCGGTGCTTCGCACGAGGCCATCGCGGCGGACTACGCCTGCAGCGCCGAAGCCTCGGCCGAACTGCGGCGGCGGGCCCGGCGGGACGCCGCGACAGGGGCCGCGCCGACACGGAATCGCGATCCGGCGGAACGGCGCAGGATGCTGCGGGCCTCGGCGGCGGCCTTTCCCGGCGGCGTCGGGGCGCTGGCCAACCCGGCGCCGCCGGAGGCGATCACCCTCTTCTTGACCCAGCTGGATCGGCGCCACGACGGGATCCAGCGGTACGCGGAGCGGGCCGGTCTCGACGCAGAGGCCATCCCGAAGGTGAGACAGACGCTGTTCAGCGTCTCAGGAGCGTATCCGTCGTCGACCGCCTGACCAGGCACTCAGGACTAGCACACAGGAGCAACGCCGGAAATGAAGATCCTCGTGACGATATCCGACCAGGTATGGGGCGGAAAGCACCGTTACATGCTGGACACGGCCTGCGGCATTCGGGCCGCCGGGCATGCCGTGCGCGTAGTGGCCGAGCAGGACGGAATGGCGGCGGCGGAGTTCGAGCGACTCGGTTTCGATGTCACCGTGGTCCCCCCCTTCGCCGACGACCCGTCCCCCGCCGCGGCGGCGCTCACGGCGCACCTCGGTGAGCCGGACGGCCCGCATGTGGTGTGCGTGACCGGACGGCACGACGCCGCAGCAATGAACATTGCCCGGAGCCGGTCCGCCTGCGACCCCCTGGTGGTCTTCTACCGGCACTCGGCCTTCGCCCTGGCCGATGCGGGAGACGCCCGGGAGTTGCTGGACCGTGCCGACCTGGTGGTTGCCACGTCGGAAGAGCAGTTGGAGCGCCAGTTCGGTGGCACCGACGCGTGGTCGCGGAGCGTCGTGATCACAAGCGGGGTCGACCGGCGGTTCGTCGAGGCGGTGAGCGACCTCGACACCACGGCCGCACGAGCCGCCCTCGGCATCGCGGAGGACTCGTTCGTCTTCACGGTGCTCGCGCGCCTGTCCTGGGAGAAGGCCGTCGAACGGGCCGTACGCGCGATGGAGCATGTGGGCGAATCCGTCGACGAGACGACACTCCTCATCGCCGGCGACGGACCGGAGCGCAAGCGGCTGGAGGAACTGGCGCACGAGCTGAACCTCACCGACCGCGTCCGCTTCCTCGGACATGTCACCGACGTCGCACCGGTGTTGGCCGCCTCGGACGCGGTCCTGCTGACCAGCGTGGTGGAGGAGACCGGACCCCTTGCCCTGAAGGAGGCGATGGCAGCCGCCAAACCGGTCATCGCGTCACGAACGGGTGGCATCCCGGAGTTCGTGGAGGACGGAGTCAGCGGCTTCCTGGTCTCCGACGACAAGGAACTCGTCGATGTGATGAACAACCTGTGGTGCGACCCCGTCCAGGCCGCAGCCGTGGGCAGGGCGGCGCAGGCGGCCGTCCTCGGCGGGCACCTGCTGGAACACCGCATGCGCTACCTCGACGAGTGCCTGAACCGGCACGCCCTTCGCAAGCTTGCGTTGGAGGAAGTCCTGGCGGAGTTCTCCTGGGGCACCGTGCGGTGGCGTGATGAGAGGGAGAGCGGCTTCGTCTTCGTCCCACGCACATCCGCGATCTCCGAGTTTCCCCTGTCCGTGTACCAGCCGCTGAAGACCGTCCTCGCGCAGCAGACGCCTGCGGCACTGGCCCAGCTGCCCGTCCCGGACGTCAGGCAACTGGCCGAGCACCTCTTCGACATGGGGGCGCTGGTGCGCTCCGCCCAGGTGGTGTCGGGGTGAGGACGCTGGTTGTCGCGGCCCACCCCGATGACGAGGTCCTCGGGGCAGGCGCCACCATCGCTTCCCTGGCCGACGCCGGCGGCGAGGTCACCGTACTGATCGTGGCCGAGGGAGTCTCCCTGCGGCACGAGGGCGTCACGCTGCGCGCCGCGCAGGACAACTGCCTGCGGGCGGGCGAGAAACTCGGAGTGCGGAATGTGCGGTTCGGTGGCTTCTCCCAGGACGGCGTCCTCATCGCGGACGGACCGCAACGCGACGTCGTGTCGCTGATCGAGCGCACGCTTCGCGACGTACGTCCCGAGCTGGTCCTGACCCACCACCCGGGCGACATCCACGCGGACCACCGGTTGGTCTCCCAGTCCATCTCCTACGCCACGCGCCTGCTCGGTGCCGGTCCGGTCCGCCGCGTCCTCCACTTCGAGGTGCTGTCCTCGACCGAGCAGCAGACGGGACTCGTCGCCCCGTTCCTGCCGAACGTGTTCACCGACGTCTCCGGCTTCGTCGACGCGAAGTGCGAAGCGCTGGAGGTGTACCACTACGAGGTCTTCGACGGCGCTCACCCGCGTTCGGCCTCGGCGGTGCGGGCCCTCGCCCAGTACCGCGGTGTGCAGGCGGGGGTCGCCCAGGCGGAGGCCTTCGCGCTCTCCCGCCAGCTGCTGTCGGCGAAGGAGGCGGAGGCCCGATGAGAGTCCTGGTCACCGGCGGTGCCGGCTACATCGGGTCCTTCGTGGTCCGGCATCTGCTCGGTCAGGGCCACGAGGCGCGCGTGCTCGACAACCTGAGCACGGGGACCGGACGGGCCGTGCCCGACGTACCGCTCGACGTCGTGGACATCCGGGATGCGGACAAGGTCGAGGCAGTGCTCGCTGCCTTCTCCCCCGAAGCGGTGATTCACCTGGCAGCCCTGAAGTCGTCGGCCGAATCGGTCCGTTCCCCGCACCTCTACTACGACGTCAACGTCACCGGTACCGCGGGCATGCTGCGGGCGGCACTGCAGCACGGCGTGGAGCGCTTTGTCTTCTCCTCGTCCTGTGCCGTCTACGGCAGTCCGCAGATATGCCCCGTCGACGAGCGCACCGCGCCGTGCCCGCAGAGTCCCTACGGCGAGACCAAACTGACCGGTGAACGGATGCTGGGCTGGTACGCCCGGTCGGCCGGCATGCGCTACGCGAGTCTGCGCTACTTCAACGTGGCGGGTGCCGCGTCGGACGCCTCACTGGGGGAGTTCACGAGCGAGTCGACCAGTCAGCTGGTGCCGAGGGTGATCGACTCGGCGCTTCGGGGCACGAACCTGGAGATCTACGGGACGGACTACCCGACCGGCGACGGTACGGCCCTGCGCGACTACATACACGTCGAGGACCTGGCGGCGGCCCATGTCCAGGTGCTCGAACGGCTCAACTCCGCGGAGGTCTGTGGCGAGTACAACCTCGGCACGGGCCGGCCGGTGAGCGTGCAGGAGGTCGTCGAGGCGATCGAGCGTCGGTCCGGCCTGCCGGTGCCACGACAGCCGAGGCCGCGAAGGGCCGGCGATCCCATGGTGTCCTGGGCCGATCCCGCGCTGGCCCACCGCGTCTTCGGATGGTCGCCCGAGCGGGACTTCGACGAGATCGTCCGCTCCGCGTGGCTGTGGCACACGTCGGGCGAGCAGAGGCAGGCGTGATGGACGTACTCCTGGTGCGGCACGCACACGATCTGCGCTCGTCCTCGGACGACCGACCGCTGTCTCCGCTGGGGCACGCGCAGGCGGCGGCGCTCGCTCGGCAGCTGAGCGGTACACGGATCACCGGGCTCTGGTCGTCGCCGAGTGAGCGCGCGAGGCAGACCGGCGCGCCACTGGCCTCCGCGCTGGGATTGCCGATGCGCTGCGATCCGCGGCTCGATGAAATCCGCAACGACAGGGAGGACGACTCCGGTGTCCCGCCCCCCAGGGAGCGCGCGAGTGCCGCCCGTTTCGAGGGGGTCGAGGACTGGCCCGCGTTCCTTCTGCGCGTGTCCTCCTTTCTCGGGGAACTCTGTGCCGGAGCGCGTGAGGACCAGCGTGTCGTGATCGTCACGCACAGCGGTGTCTTCGACGCGTTGCACGAGGTGCTGACGGGTGCGGGATGCCGTATCGAACTGGAGGTGGACCACACCGCTGTCACCACCTGGCGGTACCGGCCGGGCTCCGCGGCCGGCACATGGCTCCTGCGACGGCACAACGACATCGGTCATCTGCGGGGCCCGGCATGGCCGGAGTCCTCGCTGTGGTGCAGGAGTGAGGAACGATGAGCGGATCGAGCAGAGTGCAGCTGGTGGTGGTCTGTGTCGACGGCGGCGTACCGGACACGGTGTCCAAGTGGAACTTCTTCTCCCCACGGCAACTGCCGGGCGTGCCGGACCAGGGAACGGTGGCCCTTCCCACGATCTTCCCGTCGTCCACCGCTCCCGCGCACGCCTCCTTCTTGACGGGCGCTCACGCCGCCGCGCACGGCATCGTCGGAAACCGCTTCTGGGACGGCGAACCGGTGGACGAGATCCGGCGGCGGGCCGGCAATCCTGCGCGGACCCTGCATCCTTACGAGGCATCCTCGTTGACGGCACCCTCGCTGGTCGACTGGTTCACCGATCGAGGAGCGAAGGTGGTGGCGCTGCAGTTCCCGCAGACCTTCTCCCGACGCGCCGACGGCAGCCAAATTCCCAGCTTGTACTGCCTGTACGCCCCGGCCCGGGTGGCCCGTGTGCCGATCGGCACGCCCGAGCGGCAGGGGCTGCCTCCGGCAGCCCTGGTCTACTTCGACGAGGCGGTGCCTCTGTCGGCCGTGGCGGGGACCGGGGGTCCTGAGGGCGGTCTGTATCTGGCCCTGGGGTCGGGACCGGCACGCCGTTCACCGGTGCGCGTCGGAGAGACCGTGCGCCTGGAGACGAACCTGTCCGTCGGTGAGTTGTCCGTCGCGGTCACCTGCGTGGGCGTCGACGAAGGGTACGGGGACCTGCACCTCGGCACAGCCGTGCTCACGATGAGGTTCGGCGGGCTGGGGCCGCTGGGCGGGAGACCGCACGCCGACGCGGCCGGCCCCAGCTCCCTGGGTATCGAATACACGGCCAATCCCGAGCACGACTTCCAGGAGGCACCCCGCGCCGAGTGGGTCTGCCGGACCACGCTGGAAGCCCTCGCCGCACACGAGCCGGATGTTCTGTTCGTCCGGTTCAACCAGGTCGACCACGCCCAGGAGTTCCTCTACTGGCATGCCGCCCGGAGCGGGGGTGCCCAGGCAAGCCTCGCACAGCAGCAGATTCTGGACACGTACCGGACGATCGACCATTGTCTGGGTCAGATCACGGACGCGGTGGGTCCACAGGCCGACTACGTGCTCTTCTCCGACCACGGCATCGACTACGTCGAGACCCACCTGCGGCCCAACGTCGTCCTGCGGGAACTGGGTCTCGCGGACCGGATGATCTTCCAGGGCGACAGCAACATCGCTTACCTGTACTGCGACGAACCGGTGTCCGCCGTCCAGCGCCGCCGGATCCATCAGGCGCTGGCCGCGACGGACGGCACGATCCGGCCCGTGGACGCAGCGACGGCGGACACGTGGAGACTCCCCTGGACGAGCGGTCGCCTCGGCCGGCTGGCGGTGATGTGCGGCCCACATCGCGAATTTGTCTACGGCGTCCAGGGAGCCGGTGCCGAGTCGGTGCGCTCCGCGTCGCACGGTTACCTGCCGTCGAGCCCGAGGATGTCGGGGTTCTTCCGCATGTTCGGGCCGCACACCGACGGCGTCCCCCAGCCCGGCCATCTGACCGATGCCGCCGGCGTCGTCCGTCAGCTCTGGTCGAAACGCCAGTGCCTGCGAGGATGACCCGCCCTCCGATCCGTTCCGCGCGACGGGGCGCGCCGCCGCTCCCCTCGTATCCTCAACCCCAGGAGCACCATGCGATCTGCTGCAGCGCCTTCCCTCCAGGAGAAGGAAGCCGAGGCCGTCGAGTTCCGGCTGACCGATCTGAGCCGGTTCCGGATCCCGGAACAGGTCGCCCTCGCCCCGCACGGCGACACGGTCGCGATCATCGTGCGGGAAGCCGACACGAAGGCGGACCGGTGGCGGACGGTCCTGGCACTCTCCGACGGCGCAGGCGCACTGGACACGATCGACGAGAACGATGCGGACGCGGCCTGCTGGTCGCCCGCCGGGGACCGGCTCGCCTATGTCGCGAAAGCGCCGGGGAGCCTCGGCAGCACCATCCGCCTGTGGACCGGTGCGACCCGAGCCGTGACGGATCTCGTGCCCGGCCTGACCGCCGTCAGCCACCTGGCCTGGTCGCCGGACGGCTCCGAACTCGCCTTCGTCGCAGCCCTGGACACAGCGGCGGAGGAGCCGGCGGCCGGACGGCGTGGCAAGCCGCCCACGGTCGTGCGCGAACTCGGCTACAAGGTGGAAGGCATCGGTCTGTTGCCGGCGGCCCGTCGTCGATTGTGCGTCGTCCGGGTGGGCACCGGTGCGGTCCGCTGCCTGACGGACGACAAGATGGACGTCACTGCCCCGTCATGGTCCCTCGACGGCAGCGTCATGATCTTCGCAGGCAGTGCCGGACGAGGGTCGGCGGTGCGGGCCAGACTGTTCTCGGTCGACGCCGCGGGCGGTGAGATGCGGCAGATCAGTCCTTGGGAAGGCACCGTCATCTGGACGGGACGCTCCCCCGACGGCCGGCTCTTCTTCGCGGGCCAGCGCACTCTCGGCCCGTGCCAGCGCAGCACTCTCTACCTCCTGCCGGACGACTCGGTCGAACCCGTCGACCTGCTCTCCGGGTTCGACCGCCGGCTGATGGCCTCGAACCGCGGCACCACACCGGCGGCGGTGTTTCTCGACGACGAAATCCTGTTCTGCGCCCGCGAGGCGGGATGCACCTGGGCCTACACCGTTTCCCTGGCCGGCGGCGAGGTCAAACCCTGGCTGACCGGCGAGTCGACCGTGATCCAGGGGATGAGTGCGGCGGATGCCACCGGAACGATCGCGCTCGTCCTCAGCGACGCGCACAGCACCGGCGAGGTCCACATGTCCGGCCTCCGTAAGGCAGAACCGCTGAGGATCACGGATCTCAATTCCTGGGCCGCACAAGCGCGGACCGGTGTGGCCCAGGGCATCAGCTTCCGCGCCCCGGGACGTGCCGAAGTGCACGGCTACCTGCTACGCGGTCGGCCCGCCGGGGTCGACGGCCCCACACTCCTCGACATCCACGGCGGCCCGGACAACGCGTGGCGGCCGAGTTTCTCGCCTCATTACCTCTATCGGCAGGTCCTGGTGGACCGCGGCTGGAACATCCTGTTGCTCAACCCGCGGGGTAGTGACGGCTACGGCGAGGAGTACATGCGCAGCCCCCTGGGACGTCTGGGGTTCAGCGAGGAGGAGGACTTCCTGCTCGCCCTCGACTGTCTGGTGCGCGACGGGCTGGCCACGGAAGGCATGGTGGCCGTCATGGGCTCCAGCCATGGGGGCTTCATGACCAACTGGCTCACCGCTCGCACCGACCGCTTCGCCGCCGGGGTCAGCATGTCCGGCGTGGCCAACTGGACCAGCCTCTACGGAACCAGCTGGCTCGGCCCGGTATCCGTTCCGATCATGCTCGGCGGCACCCCCGACGAGGTGCCCGCCCAGTACGCCGCGAGTTCACCGCTGACGTACGTGAAGGGTGTGACCGCGCCGACGCTGCTGATTCACGGCGAGCGGGACCAGATGACCCCGATCGGTCAGAGCGAGGAGTGGTTCACCGCGCTGCGCCGCGAGGGGCGCACCGTCGAGTTCGTTCGCTACCCGTCGGGTGGCCACCTCTTCATGTACAACGGCGCGCTCAGCCACCAGCTGGACTATGGACGGCGCGTCGTCGAGTGGCTGATCCGCCATGTGGAGGACGTCGGCCCCGGCCGGGCCGGGACAACGCGGAGGCAGGACAGTGAATAGGGAACACGAGTCTGCCGACGCCGGACGGGAGACCGTCACACCCTTCCCGGACACACCGCTCCTCGCTCGTCCGCTGCCGGACATCGTGTGGGACCGGGCCAGTGCCGACCCCGAGGGACTGGCCGTCGTCGAACTGGGCGAACGCGGGGACACCACATTGACGTGGCGGGAACTCGTCGACCGGGCCGAGCGCATCGCCCACGTCCTGCTGGCCCTCGGCGTACGGCCGGGCGAGACGGTCATGGTGCAACTGCCGAACTCCGCTGCCTTCGTCGCGGCTTCCCTGGCCGCTCTCAGGATCGGCGCCGTCTGCTGCCCGGTACTGCCGGCCCTCGGACAGCGTGAACTGGAGTACGCGCTGCGGCGGTCCGGTGCCCGCGTCCTTTTCGTGCCAGAGGAATTCCGCAAACGCCGGTACGCGCAGGAAACCCGGTTCATGGCCGAGGCCCGCCGGACCGCACGCCTCGCCCATGTCCTGGTGGTCGCGGAGGATTCGGCCCTGGCGTACGACGGGGACGAGTCCGACACCGGTGTGGTCTTCCACGACCTCGTCCGCAGCACGGCCGCGGCGCGGCCCGCGGAGCGCCCCCCCGAGCTGGGCCCGGACACGGTGGCCCACCTGTTGTTCACGTCGGGGACCACCGGTGAGCCGAAGGGAGTACCGCACCGCATGGGGACGCTCAACCACGCCGCCCTGCTGATGAGCCGCAGATTGGGCCTGACCGGGCGGGACAGGTGGCACATCGCCTCACCGATGGCGCACCACAGCGGATTCCTCTACGGGATGTGGGTGGCGCTGCTCCTCGGCGGCGTGCAGGTCCTCCAGCCGGTGTGGGACGCCGACCGCGCGCTGGAGGCGTTCACCCGCTGGCGGAGCACCTTCATGCAGGGCGCCACGCCGTTCCTCCTCGACATGGTCGGCGCGGTCGACGCGGGCGTGCCCCCACCGCAGTCCTTGAGCACCTTCGTGATCACCGGGGCGTCCGTGCCCAGGGCGCTGTCGGCGCGCGCCCGCTCGTCGCTGGGCATCCAGGTGTGTGCGGGATGGGGGAGCACCGAAACCTGCTTCGCCACCCTGTCGGCGCCCAGCGACGACGAGGAACTCGTGACAGCGACGGATGGCCGGTCGCTGGACGGTGTTCGGCTGCGGGTCGTCGGCGAAGCCGGCCGGCTCCTGGGCCCAGGAGCCGAGGGCAATCTCCAGGTGACGGGCCCCTGTCTCTTCGAGGGATACCTCGGCCGGCCCGACCTGACCGAGGAGGCGTTCACCGCCGACGGCTGGTACCGGACCGGGGACTTGGCTGTGATCGAACCCACCGGGTATCTGCGTATCACCGGCCGCGTGAAGGATGTCATCAACCGGGGCGGTGAGAAGATCCCCGTCGGTGACATCGAGCAGTTGCTGATGACACACCCCGCGGTGCGTGACGCGGCCGTCGTCGCGATGCCGGACCGGCGACTGGGCGAGCGGGCCTGCCTCTTCGCAGTCCTGAGCCCGGGAGGATTCCTCGATCTGACGGCAATGCAGATCTTCCTGGAGGGCGAGAAGGTCGCGAAGCACTACTGGCCCGAGCGAGTGGAAATCGTGGACGCCCTGCCCCGTAACCCTGCCGGAAAGGTGCAGAAATTCATACTCCGGCAGCTCGCAAAGGGCGCCACCGGTCGGCGTATGGGAGAGGATGATGGGATTTGAGCAGCGGTTCGGCACGGCCCTCAAGGACATCTTTCCGCCGCGAGGAGCCTTGGAACCCACTCGCCCATATGAATCCGGTCGTGGCGCTGGAAGGCGGGTTCCGGATCGAGCTCTCGCCGGACCTGATAGAAGAAACGGTCACGTACGAGAGGGCCATGGAGATCACTCGGGATGCTCTGACGGAGGGTGAGGCCTCAGATGTCACGGCGTAACTCGGTCGGCACGGGTACCGGTTCGGTTCTGGACACTGATACGGCGATCGATACGGCCATCAGGAACATCCGCAAGATACCGAACCGGTACCGCGAGTATTCGGAGGACGTCGACATGGTGGCGCAGATCCACCAGGTCGACGATGAACTGCTGAAGATCCTGATCGAGCGGGGACTGCCGTACGCGAAGCACGGCGGTGAGTACTGGTTCGACCGCACGGACATGGAGAACATCGGCCTCACCCTCCGGCTGCCCTGCCCACGCTACTCGGGGATGCGCTGGTGGTCACGGTGCCTGGAGACGATGAAGACCGACGAGGTCAGACGGTACGACCTGAAGATCGCTGCGAAGTGCCCGGAACCCGGACACGAAGGGAATTGCGAGTTCTGCATGACCTCGCAGCTGGAAGCCGCCGCGCTGCCGGGCAGCACACGGATGACGGGATCCGGGTCGTTCGTCGCGCAGGTCGATCTCAATGCCGCGGAGAAGTTCTTCGAAGGCGCCCATGCGGACCTTCTCGAATTGCTTGAGCCGCTGGATTTCCACCTGCTCCCCTACCTCACCCCGCTCACCCCGGAATTCGCGGAGGAGACAGGGCTGGCTGACTGTAGGGTTGCCGCCCGGATCCTGCTCAGTGAGGCCGCCGCCCGGGGACTGACCGCCCGTCCTGCTTCCGGCTACTTCATGGCGGCGCCGTTTCCCATGAAGCATGCCTGGATCCAGTTCGAGATCGACGGGGAGTGGGTGTCGGCGGATCCGTTCCTCCTAAAGGCGTTCGCGGAGTGGGGCATCGTCGACCCGAAGGTCTGGCCGCAGAATCGGTCCCTGCACGGAATTCTCTGGACCATCGAACCGAAGACGTCAGCCGAATCGTCGATTGTCGAGCACGGCGGCAGCGTGGTGGACGCGTCCGTCACCATCGCCCGCAGGCGAGTCGTTGCCTGACGGGCCCCGGCAGGTCCCGCGGCGTCCAGCGGCCATCGGCCGGTTCCTCCGCCCCGGGGCCGGCCGCCCTCTCCCCGGAACCGACCGTCCGTCATCCGAAATCCGCTTCCGCGAGCAACCCTCGCGTCCGGACACGAAGAGAGCAAGTGAAACGCGAACCCATTGACAGTGCCTTTCAGTTCGCCGACGAGGCCGACACGGTTCCCGACGGCAGACACGTCCTGGGACGTGTCATGTTCGGCGAGCGGCCCACCGGCCCCGCGCTGAGGGGAGGGACTTCGGAGATCGGCGTCCACATGGCCTCTCCGGGGTTCGACCCTTTCAGCGAGATCTGGACCACAGGCGTTCCCGCCACCGGCGGCGAGCACCGAGGGCTGGTGTACGCCCACGACGGCGAGTACCTGTTCTGTGCCGGCCGCATCCCCGAGGCCGGCACCTACCGCGATGCCACCCGGGAGACCTACGAGGCAGCGTTCGAGCTGATGGACCTGCTCGACTACCCCCACGTCTTTCGAATGTGGAATTACATAGGCCGGATCAACGCGGACAATGCCGAGGGAATGGAGGTCTATCGGGACTTCTGCATCGGCCGTGCCGAGGCGTTCGAGGGCAAGCCGGACCGCGTCCACTGCATGCCCGCGGCTACCGGCATCGGATCCCGCGGCGGCGGTGTCGCCCTCGTCTTCCTGGCCACCCGCACCGGGACGATCCAGAACATCGAGAACGGCCGGCAGGTACCCGCGTACGCCTATCCACGCCGGTACGGCCCGAAGCCTCCCAGCTTCGCCCGGGCCACCCGGCTCGTGCCCGCCGGGATGTCCGAGGAGCACGGCGCCGTGTACGTGTCAGGCACCGCCAGCATCACGGGCCACCTGACCCGGCATGCGGGGGACATCGAGGCGCAGTGTGCCTTGGCCCTGGAGAACATCGCGCACCTCGTCAGCGACGCCAATCTGGCGCGCGGCGGGCTGAGCGGCGGCCACGACCTCAAGGACCTGCACCGACTGAAGGTATACGTACGGCACGTGGAACACCTGCCCGTCGTGCGGGCCGCGTGCGCCACCGCCTTCCCGGCCACGCGGATCTCGTACCTGAACGTGAACATCTGCCGGGCCGACCTGCTCGTGGAGATCGAGGGCGTCGTTCCGGCCGTGACCTGACTCGATCCGCCCACCTCCCGGACTCTCCGGCCGAGGGAGGATCCCCTACCGTGATCACCGATTCTCCACCGTGCCCGGCCGGGCACCCGTTCACGTCGTTCTTTCGGCCGGATCGAGCAGCCGGCCTGCTGAAACCCCAGGAGACCCGCGCATGCCCGATGGAACCGCTCCGCCCTCGTACCTGTTGGGAGCGACCTGTATCGCCTTCGACGAAACCGGACGGGTGCTCATCCTGCTGCGTCGAAGTCCGGTGCGATGGGAGCTTCCTGGCGGCCTGGTCGAGCCGGGCGAGCATTTCCCCGACGCAGCGGTGCGGGAAACGCAGGAGGAGACGGGAGTCACGGTCCGCGTGCGCGGTCTGGTCGGCGTCTACCAGCATCCCAGCAGAGGAATCCTCGCTGGGCTCTTCCTGGCCGACGCTGTTTCGGGGGAACCGCATCCGACCACAGAGGCAAGCATTGTCGAATGGACGCCCGTTGATGAAGCGCTGGAGAAACTGCACCCCCTGTACCGACCTCGACTCGAAGACGCCCTCGCCGCTGGGCAGAAATCCGTACTGCGCGTGCACGAGGGAGCGCAAATGATCTCATGCCTCGAACTCTCCAGGAGGTCCGCACACTCCCAGGAGTAGAGCAGGGCCGTCCCATGTGGCTCGACCCCGAGGCCGGCTCTGGACTCCTCAACACATAAAGGAGATGCAGCTCACCATGCGAATTTCTGAAATTCCCGCAAACTTTCACGGAACCCGCAGCGGCATCCGACCCATGACATGGGGACAGGTAAGACACTCCCGCTTGCTCGACGAGAAGCACCCATCCGAATTGGGAGTTTTCAACATCAGGCGAGAAATATCGATTCCCCAGGGTGTTCGAGTTGAAGCAGTAGTCGAGGCCATCGCGCTTGCCATGGAACAGTTCGAGGCTCTCCGAACCCGATTCAACCCAAACCCCGATCGGCTTCAGATTCTCTCGGACAAGGGAACTCTTCCGATCACGGCTATTGAAATCGAGGACGATGAACATGAATCCTTGAATGAATATATCGGCCATTGGCAGCAGGCCCATTTCGGCGACGAGTTTTCCATACGAGCCGCAATCACCATTGAACACAAATCAGTGCAGCATCTTTTTATTGTGTACAATCACCTGACCATCGACGGCGCCTCTGCGGGATTGATTGACGCTTTCATCAGCGATTCCATCAGGGGAACCAGCGCGCACTCGAATTCATCTCGACCAATACAACCCTTCGAGATTCAGGAATACGAGAATTCCCGACTCGGCAGAGCGCGGAGTGCCAGGGCGGCAGAGTATTGGGCGCATGTGCTTCGCCAAATCCCAGGCACGACATTCTCGCCTCGCGCGGACAGATCCACCCGCCCGGCACAGAGCACCATTGGGCACCAGCGAATAATTCAGGCGACTTATAGTTCTGCCAGCCTCTCGCAGTCGCAGGCGAAGATTGCGCAACGCTTGGGTGTGAGTCACCCTTCGATCATTGCCGCTGCATTCTTTTCATTGATTTCGCTCCTCACGTCAAACCATTATGTAACCCTTCAGATTCTCTGCTCGAATCGCCCGCCCAGCGAAGTGAAATCTGTTACAAATCTCGCCCAGAATGCAATCGCGCTTGTTGACTGCAGCGGGGCAACATTCGACACCCTTGCAAAGCGAGTCGGCGGCGCGGCACTGCGGGCGTATCGACATGGGAGATACGACCCCAGGATAGAGGATGACTTGATGCGCGAGGTTCGCAGTGAGCGCGGAATTCACGTGACGCGCGATTCCTGCATGTTTAATTACGTCAACACTACTGACGACTTTCCAGCATCAGAATTCGAACCTCTGGGGGAGGTGAAATGGTTGGGTTACAGCTCTCGATGGACTGCTCCTCCGATGAAATTCAACGTTCTATCCGCAGGGTCGATGGTTCGCCTGAGAATTGACGCCGATGACGCATATCTAACCAGGAATGAGGTAGAGCTTCTTCTCCGTGGGGTGGAGAGAATTTGCGCCGAAGCCGCTACTCGCAGTATAAAAATTTCCGACATCATCGATATGTGCGGAGTTTCTCCGACGGTTCGCTCTGATGAATGGCTATATCGAGACCGCACCTATATCGACCTTCGTTCCGCCCGGAACCTGTTGGACGGTATTCCGGGAGTGGAATCGGCATCGCTTGCGGTTGAAGAGAGCGATGCAGGAGATTCGAAAATTACTTGTAACGTTTACGCCGAAAACGAGAGAATTACGGCCCGCTACGTCCACTCCAGCATTGTCGACAGGTTGCACTCGTTCCCGTATGGATCTGCGCCGACTTGGTACGATGTGCATCTTGCAGGGGGCCGCGGGGGGCGCCTTCTCGATTCCGGGTCCGGTCGCGGCGATGCTCGCTCAGACTCCTCCTGAAGAGAAGAACTCCGATTCTTCAGCCGTTATCACTGTCACGTGAGGCGGTGACTTCCGTATCGAGGTCTTAGGAAATCCCAAGGTGGGCGGGGCGCCTACCGGGGTGGAATGCGACGATGTGTCGCCCTCTGACGGGCCCTGGAAACAGAAGGCGAACTGCCGGCCGACGTCCCGAACCCGTGGCGCATGGTCTTCGAACTGTCGCGCCCACAGCCCGGTGAACGGCTCCACCCACAACGGCTCAGCCCGCAACACTCCACCCGGACAGGAGAAATCCCCGCCCAGCAGATTTCGGCGACACGCTTTCATGAGTCGAACGACAGCGTCCGGCCCTGCCTTGTTCGTCGATCGCGGCCGGCGATTTCAGCTTCCCTGGTCGACGAGCAGCGGGGTAACGGCCGGTTTTCATTCCGGTCGCGCTCTTCATCATCATTTTCCTACACCGGGCCGTCTCGACGGCGGTTCTCCATCTCGGTCATAGCGCTCCTTCTGCACCGCCGTCCAGAACGCCGCTCCCGTGAACCAGTACGCCGAAATGCCTCCAATCCTGAAGTGCGTCCAGTGAAATGAGGAGCAACGCCTTTCGGTCACAATGCGGATTACCACCTCGATCACTCCGAAAGATTCCCGCGCCCGATCGCATATCCCTCATTGTGGGATATGGTAGAGGGCAGCTCGCGCACGGACCGGCTCACCGTGCAGCCCTGAACCATCACCATGGTTGCACCAACGTCAGAAAATTCACCACATCGAACTACCCGACATAATAGATCCGCATCTCAAGTGGAGAACAAAATTCCTATCTCACCTGCCTGGACCCCGCCGTCCCCTCAGAATCCAGAAGTTCTACCTGCCGAGATCATCCAATGGCTCGACCAGAATGCGTGTGCCACGCTCGCGACAGTCGAGCCTGATGGGCGACCGCAGCTATCGATAGTCTGGGCTCATCATGAGGACAACCGGATCTTGATCGCTACAGTCGCGGGAAGGCGAAAGCATAAAAACCTGCTTCGGAACCCACAGGCCACCGTGTTGGTCGCTCACCCAGAAAGCCAAGACCACTACGTGGAGGTACGAGGCAGGGCGGAGATCATCGAGGCCGGCGGGAGAGAGCTCATTGATTTCCTCCACGAAAAGCATCGAGGAACTCGCCCGTACCCCTGGGATGCTCCTGGCGAAAAGCGTGTGATTGTGAGCATCGTGCCGGAGCGGATTCTTGTATTCCACGGCTAGGAGCTGCCACAAGAAGCTGTGTTCTCACATCAGCGAGACGGTCTGGTGGGGCGGTCGTTCCGGGGCCGACCGCTTGGAGGAAATGAGTACGCTGCCGAGGATCATATTCGGTGATCAGTAGACATTGATCGAGCGGCGGGCGGTACCGACCAGCAGGCACAGATGGTCCGGCACCGGCCGCCGCTCAATCGTGCGTCCCGTCAGATGGGCGTACGTTGCGATGAACGTCGAGTCTCAGGACAGTCTCCGCACCTTCGCGGATGCGGAGAGGAACGGTGAGCTCGGCGGCGGCTACGTTCTCCATGCGGGTCGGTTGACCGATGCTCATGCCGGAGAGACCGAGGCGGGCTCGCCGACCTTGATCAGGTACGCCGACGATCTGGTGGCTCTCCGTCACAGCCGTGACGAGGCCGAGCAGGTCAAGGCTCGACTTGCCGCGTGGCTGATGCCCGGGGGTCCGGTCTACAACTTTGTGGTGCCCCGATATTTCGGATGGTTCAACCGGTCCAGGCAGGACCGGTGGGTGTTCGGCGACCGGGAGACCGACCCCTGTCTCACCAAGTCCGCCTGGACCAAGACTGTCCGGCATCAGATGATTCCGGGCCGGGCGTCGGTCGACGACCCGGCCCTGAGCGATTACTGAGCTGCACGGCGGAGCAAGAGGAATCCCCCGCTGAGTGCGAGCGGGCTGCGACTGCTGCAGAAGCAGCACGGCCGCTGCCCGCTCTGCGACGGGCTTCTCCTTCACACCGGCCATGAGCCGCAGAGCCCATGGAATGGGAGCAGTGGCTCAAGGTGACCCGGCAAGCGATCCGCAAGAACGCGATCACCGCCGACCCGGGCCGCAGCACACCGGACAACCCCGCCCACCTCCGCCTGATCCACACCCACTGCCACCGCCGGCGGCCGGACAGCACTGCAACCTGCCGGCAGCCCTCCGGGGCCTTCTTGAGCCGTGTTGCTCGGACGACGGGCACGCACGGTTCTGAGGGGGTGCGGCGCAGCAATGCGCCGCACCTACCCGACCTGGTCGGCAACCGTGTGGTCGCGAGTGGGCACCAGGGCGCCTTCGACGACGAGCACGGTGTCCTTGCGGAACCGCTTCCGTGGCTGGAGCGCCGGCATCGATCCGAGGTGGTCAGTGATCCGGTCCACTGACGACTTGGAGATCACGGACAACGGGGCAAGCTGCTGTATCGTCATGTTCGTTCGCCGGTGAAGTGAACTTTCCAGGACGGCTTCGACGCCGTGATCACACCAGCCACACCGTGATCGTTCCACCTGGGGAGAAGTAAGCGACATGCCGTCGCTCACGGAGCAGCAACCTCCGCCCGCCGCACCTTCTGGACCCGAGTCGGTCCAGAATGCCGCCATGGCCGAAGAAGAGCACAACGCGGCAGATGCACGCTCATTCCTGTCGTACGCCGCCGAGGTGGCGCGGCTGCTGGACCTCGGGAACGCGGCCGGCGTGCCGGAAGCCCACCGCGCGCGGCACCCGTCCCATGCGGCACGCAAGCCACTACTCGAACACGCCGGTCTGGCCGAAGAGTTCTTCGCCCCGCTGACGGCGGCGGTCCACGACCCGGATCCCAGCTTCTGCCGCTGGTTCGTCGAGCCGGTGGTCTACGCATTCGGGCGCCGTCGGGTGCTGGCAGCGCTGGTCGACTATCCACGGATGGGCACGGGTGCTGAGCAAGCGGGTGCCGTGCGGGCGTGGTATCGCGCGCAGAGCGGTCCCCAGCGTACGGACCCGGCGGAGTGCGTGATCCCGCCCTGGACGAGTCGCAAGTCATCGAGGATGCCTGGCTGGAGGCCTCGATCCGGATGCTCGCCGAGGCCACCGATCTGCGGATGCGCCACCGTGTCCTGCTGGGCCTGCCTACCTCGCGCGCTGCATACCCGCCACGCCTGCACAAGCAGCTTGAGCGCACGCTCGCGTCCGCCCGGGCGCGCCCCGACCAGCACATCCGCCGCTGGGCCGCCGTAGCCCACGCCTTGGTGTTACGGGGCAGCCCTGAAATGAACGCTGGGCGGGAGTGGCACAAGGTCGGTCAGCCCGTGCAGGTCGAGGCGCACGACTTCCTGGACCGGGCAAGGTCCAAGCAAGGCAACCCCGCACGGGATCTACGACCTCGCAGCCGCCACCGACTGGGTCGGCGTCGGCACCGACCATGACATCGCTGCATGCCGCGGATGTCGAAGGTCGAGCTCGCCCTTTCCTTCGCTCAGCGGCCGAACAGACGCAGCAACCGGGCTTGGCGGGCCTCCCCGGCCACGGGTGGAGCCCCTGGGGCGGCGAAGAAGCGGTGGGTGGTGTCGGCGGAGACAGGTGACTCCGCCAAGCCGGCGTAAATTTCGGCGAGGTGCTCTTCGATCCAGGCGACGAGCTCCGGATCGAGCTTCTCGGGAGCGTTGACGGCTCGGGCCAGGTCCCAGGTGTGAATGGTCGCGTCCGTGGTGCGGACTGCGAGGGCCTGTTCTCCGGTCACCGGGCCGAGAGGGTGGTCGAGAGTCTGCTGGAGGGCGCCCGGCCTCCGGAACGCCTCGGCGCACTCCCGCACCGACCGGATGTAGGCACCCACCGGATCGCTGCCCAGAGCGTCCTCGTCCCGGAGCCGGAGGAAGTCGGCGGCCGAGCCGCCATCCAGCAGTGAGACGTAGTTGAGGTTTCCCCGGGTCATGTGGTTGACGAGGTGGCGTACGTCCCACTCTGCGCAGGGGGTGGGTGCCGTCCACTGCTCGGCCCGTACTCCGCGCAGCCTGTGGGTGAACTCGGAACCGGAGAGTAGATAGCGGTCGATGATTCCAGCGAAGCGGTATGACATGGCCGCAGCGTAGGAGTGCAGAAGGCGACGTGCTGGCGGAAATCAGCCGCCGAGCTCCGGAGGCACGCCCGCCGGCCACTTGCCCGAAAGGCGGGTCTCCTGGACTGAGCCGGTAGTGCCGTCACTTCTCGTCGACATGCACGGCCCCACTGATCAGCAAGTGACTCCGAAACCAGTCGACTAACGCTGTTCCTGGAGATCAACGAGGCCACATCCGAGGTCGCCCCGGTCCGCCACTGGTGGAACTCAACCGGCCAGGGCGATTACCCGCACGTCCGTCGGCCGCTGATCACTGCGGGCGCAGGAGGCCGGAACGGCCCACAGGGGACCAGTTCGTACTGCGGACCAATTCGAGACGCGAAGCGCTCGGTTCAAGGTCTGGTCGCTCGCTGTCCACGATGACCTCGGTCGGTAGCGGATGACCGAGGAACGCGACCAGGCTGGCATAGAGGCCATAGGCGCCGACATTCGGAACAGCGAGAATGTCATTGAGTTCGAGCGGTGGCAGCGGCGTGGAACGCGCCCACGTGTCCAAGGGGGTACACAGAGGGCCTGTGACCAAAGTCGGAACGGTCACGCTGCCGTTCGCGGCGGGGTCCTTGTCATCGGTACGCACAAGGGTGGGCAGTAGAGGGGGAACGCGACGCAGTCCGGCCATGCCCCCGAGGTGGTTGATGCCCGAGTCGACCACCACCACAGTTGTTCCGTGGGACTGCTTGACATCAAGAACCTTCGTGAACAGTGTTCCCGCAGTGGCAGTAAGGTACCGGCCCGACTCGAATGTGACGTATGGGGCGCCGCGACGCCATCCGGGAACCAGCTCGTCGAGAAGTGAAGCCACTCTCGCGGCAAGGCCATTCCAGATCAGCGGCCCGCCGGCCCGAGCGAACGGCGCGCCGAACCCGCCTCCCAGATCGAGCGTATGAAGGCACATGCCATGAGGCGTCAGAGCCTCGGTGGCGCGCATTGCCGCAGTCAGAGAGCGGGCGAACTGGGCGACAAGATCGTCAGTTGCTGTGTAGTTCGTTCCCATATAACAGTGGATGCCCTCCACAGTGACGTGCTTTCGTCCTGAGAAGGCTTGCGGTTCAGCAACGACCCATTCCAGGTCTGCACCGAACTGCGAAGCACGGCCACTCATTGCGAGCCCTTGGCCTCGTGCAGGTACAGCATCGTTGATGCGCAATATCGCACGACAATGCAGGCCCAGTCCTCCCGCCAGCCTGTCGATCTGGTCCAGGGCAGCAGGTGAATCCACCGAGAACTGACGTACGCCGCATCGCAGAGCCTCTTCGAGATCCTCGTCCCGCTTACCGGGCCCGCCGTACAGCAGCTCCGATGCCGGCCATCCTGCCTCGATGGCGCTGGCGACCTCGCCCCGTGAGCAGACTTCCGCAGCCGCACCCGCGATCCGGAGCTCACGCACTACTGCCGGATGGGGGTTGGATTTCATCGAGTAGAACAGGCCTGTTCCCTCGGGGAGCATCGTGCGTAGCCTGTGCCAGTTCGCCCTGAGTTCAGCAAGGTCATATACGTAAGCCGGAGTATCAATAGCCTGGAGTTGCTCAGACGTCAACGGCATCTTCTGCACGTCCGAATCATTCACATTACTGACCGACACGAATTTCCTCTTCTGCTGCTCTTGCCAGGGCAGGACGATCCACCTTGCCATTGGAGTTGAAGGGAAATTCCGAGAGCACTACGCATTGTCGGGGAATCTTAAACGCTTCGATATAGGTCCGCATGGCGGTCGCTACGTAATCAGCCGGAAACTCACTGACCACGGCGAGGATCGCCGGCCGATCAGCCGTCGGGGGCAGAACAGCCGCGTCGGTTACGCCGGCCACTCTTCGCGCAGCCGCTTGAACTTCGATCGCACTGATCCGGAACCCGCGTTCCTTGTAGACGTCGTCACGGCGGCCGCAGAAGTAGAGGTACCCTTCCTCATCCGTGTAGCCGTAGTCACCCGTGTGCAGTTCTGGAAAAAGCCCAGACCGCCGGGGAAATCGCTGGGCAGTTTGCTCCGGGCGATTCCAGTAGCCGGCCATCACGTGTGGCCCCCGCACCACGATCTCACCCACTTCCCCGGCGTTGAGCCGCGTGCCGGCATCATCGACGACCAGCACCTCGGTGCCGGGCAGCGGCAACCCACAGGCTCCTGGCCGGCGCACGTCTTCGTCCGCCGGCATGATGGCCACACGCTTGCACTCGGTGAGCCCGTACATGAGTTGAACCGTGACACCAGGTATTCTCGCCCGCAAAGTGGAGATGGTGTCCTCTGCGACAGCTGCGCCGGTGTTCGTAATAAGACGGAGAGACGGGGACTCGCTTCCAGTCCGTCCGAGCATTCGTACTAGCGCCTCCGCCAGAGAAGGAACCGCCGGGAGCACTGTCGCCCTGCTGCGCAGGAGGTCCTTCAGGAGCAACGCACTGTAATTTATGGATCGGCCGAGAAAGACAGCAGCACCACTGATCGCCGCAAGAAATACCTGGTACAACCCATAGTCAAAGGAAAGCGGGAGCGCGCAATAAATGACGTCACTCTGACGATAATTAAGCACTGATTGTACGGCGGACGTCGCGAACACCATTTGCTGATGGCTGCAGACGACTGCTTTCGGCAGCGACGTGGTTCCTGACGTATAGAGTAGACACGCAGGATCAACGCTGATGGGCCGCGGTATCCGCTCCACCGGAACCACCGCAGTGACGGACGCCAAACCACTCAGTGGAAACGTTCCGATTCCCCGGCTCTCCGCCCTACGCCGATCGTCGGAAACATCAGTGATCAAAAATTTCGGGCGACAATCATCAAGGACGTGCTCCAGAGGAATTCCAGTCACCTGTTCGTGCAGCGGAACGAAGACGACACCCACTCTCGCTGCTGCAAAAAACAGGCTTACGACCGTGGCGCTGGGATGTGCCGCAACGGCAACCCTGTCTCCGGGGCAAAGCCCTAGCGAAACCAACCAGTCTGCCAGACAAGAACTTTGGGCATGCAAATCATTGTACGTGACTCGACTGGAGCCGTCAGTTATTGCCAGACGGTCACCCCAGCGCTTCGAAGCATTGTCCAGGAGGTCACTGAGAAGCTCGGGCTTCATATTCCCTGAATTTGTCACGGAAAATCTTTCCCATAGGTGTATTCTGTGTAATTCCTCATCCACACGGTGCGGTCACGGACCGTCCGCACCAGGCTCGTCCAGCAGCGTCACCTTCGAGGTGGAGGAATACCATGCCCTCGGCGATGTCCGGCCGTCTCGAACACGTTCGCAGCCACGAGCAATCTCTACCGGAAATATTTCCGCCGAGTTCCGGTCAGGGCCATGGAATGAGAAAACCAACCCTCCCGAAACAAAGAATCACGGGCCGTCACCGATGGGCTCCGTTGCTGTCATTCCCGAGTGATGGCCAGGGTCTCCGCAACAACACTCCAGAGACTACCGACGGTTGCGAAGCTGTCGGCATCCAGGTGTTCGTCGGGTATAGCGATGGCGAACTGCTCTTCGAGATCGATGAGGAGTGAAATCGTCGCCAATGAGTCCAGTCCGGCATTGCCGAGATGGGTTGAAGCGAGTAGCGGCTCTGCTCCCAGGAGGGGCAGGTGTCCCCGAACAACCGTCTCAAACGTTTCCGGCCAAGGTGTTTCATTCGCAGTCAAGGGTCCTCCGTCGAACGCTGATCCAAATCCCTGGTGCGCAGACATGGTTGCCTGATGGAGCACCGTTGTAGACGCTTGCCTGCCGTGCGTGCCTACGAGTCATCGCCCCTCGGTCGATGCACCAGCGTCGGGCGACGGCACTGTCACCCGTACCGCTCCCGACTTCCCCCGGACAAGGTCAACGCTGAGTGGTAAATCGATGCACCGATCGTAGGAATCTTGTCGGAGCGGCGTCAACTGCTTGTAGCACTTAATTTCAAGGAAGTTAACGGACGTAGCGGTAAACAACGTGCAGTGCATCGGTACACAGTCGCCTCATGGGGACTGCGAACCGGACGCGGCCGAGGCGCCCGCCGGCAGGTCGAGGGCGGTTGTGTCCGGGCCCGGGACCGGAGGTCGTGGTTCCGGACGGCATCTCGATGAAGAGCCACTCCGGTCGACGCCGCGGCCACCGTTGCGACCGTCTGCTCAGCGATCCGCCGTACGGGTCGGATGTCCGGACCGTGCCCGCCACCCCGCCGGTCCGGACGCAGTCGCCTACCCCGACTCCACTGCTACAGGTTCGACGGCGCCGCCGACTCGGCATGGGATTCCGCCCACCGAACTGCACCGGCCTCAAGTACGTGCCGAACGACGCCAAGCGGCTGTTCTACAGGCTGCCCGTAGACAGCTTCGCAGGGGAGAGCATCATCGGCACCGAGCTCGTCGTCCGCGAGACGTTCGCCTACAACTACAGCAAGCAGCCGGTGGAGTTCCGGCGTATCGAGCCGCTCCCCCGAAGACTTCCTGGAACGACCAGAGGGCCGGTGACTACTGGATCAATCAGATGCGGACCATGATGGCGGCCAAGGACGCGACCGCCTCCTGCCCGGACGGCGACCCGGAGTTCAACTCCAAGGACGCAGTCGCCTGTCCGGCGCCAACAAGCAGACCGGACCACGCTCGCCGTCGGGCTCAAGGCGCCGAACCAGAACGCCGAGAGCCGGTGGAAACGCTTCGCGGGCAACGGCTCCCTGCGCGTCGAGTACAACAACCCGTCGAGCCGGCCCAAGCAGTCGCTTCTGGCCGGCATGCCTGGTGCCGGAACCTCGACTACATCGTCGACCGCAACGGCATTGCCAGGGCCGCACCGGTACAGCCCGGAGCCACCTCCTACGGCCGCAACCGCGTGGCCGCCCACGACACCCCGTACGAGCGCGGCACCGTCATCGACCACATCGAGTACGGCCGGCGCAGCGACACGCTCTTCACCGTCCGGCGCTGCCTTCACCCGGACGTACTCAAGGTCACGGCTGCCGACGCAACGCTCTCCGGGCGCCGCACTCCCTGCCGCGCCCGATCGTCATGACCCGCTGGCGCCGGTCTGGGAGCCTGGTCCCCCCTGGTGCCCAAACATGACCAAGGGCCGGTTTCGGATGTCTCCGAAACCGGCCCTGACCTGCGACTGTCTCCAGTCGGGACGACAGGATTTGAACCTGCGACCCCTTGACCCCCAGTCAAGTGCGCTACCAAGCTGCGCCACGTCCCGATGCGGTTCCCTCGGGTGTCCCCCGGCGGGCTCGCAGGACAAACATTACCTCACTCCGAGGACCGGATCGACGCCCGTGCCTGGTGGGCGCGGTTTGCCAGGGATTCCGCACCGCATGCGGTGGCCAGTTTGTGGGCTCGGGCGAGTTCGCGCGGTGAGCGGATCGCGATGCCGTAGTCGACGAGGGCCAGCGCGTGTTCGTACGCCGACGGGGATGCCTCCAGGTGGCGGACCGACTCGGCGAGCAGGTGGGTGGCGTCCTCCGGGGCGGCGAACCGGGAGACGCAGCGCAGGGCCTCGCCGATCGCGGTGTCCGTACCGAAGCGCTCGGCGCGCACCCGGGCCGTGGTGGCGAGTTGGGCGGCGCGGGCCGGGTCCTCCTCGGCCAGGGCCCGGGCCAGGTCACCGGCCCAGGGTGCCCACACCCCGTTGAACCTGCCCCGGGGTTCGAGAGCCTGGCCGGCCGCTTCGAGTTCGGCGATCGCTTCCTTCGTACGGCCTTCGGCCAGCAGCAGCCGACCGCGTACGCACGGGCCGTCGGGCAGCACCATCGCGCTCGGGTAGGGCGCGCCGAAGGCGTAGCGGTCGGCGATCTCGCGGGCCTCGGTGACCCGGCCCCGGGCGACCAGGGTGTCGATGAGCAGGCAGGCCGCGTCCCAGTGGACCGGGAGTCCGCTGCCGACGCGGTCGGCGAGGCGCAGCCCCTCGCGCAGGAAGCCCTCGGCCTCGGCCAGCCGTCCGCGGCGGCGGTGGACCAGTCCGAGCAGGGTGTGCGCGAACGCGAGGTGCGCGCCGCTCCAGCCGGAGATCTCGAAGGCGCGGACGGCCTCTCCGAAGAGTTCCTCGGCCCGGTCGAGCTGGTCGGTGAAGGCGTAGGTGATGCCGACGAGGGTCGGCAGTTCGAAGCCCCACTCCGAGTCGGTCCAGCCCAGGCCCCTGGCGGGGTGGCCATCGACCAGGGCGCGTTCGCAGAGGTCGACGATGAGCTGGGAGTTCTCGCCGCGCAGCATGGCGTCGAAGGCGCGGAGCGTGAGCAGGGCGCGCTCGGCGTTGTCGCGGCCCTGCAGATGGTCGGCGTTGCGTGCGAGGCGGCCGGACCGGCCGGGACCGTCCTCCTCGCCGGCCTGCATGCCCTCCCAGAGGAAGTGGGCGGCCTGGAGCCGCATCAGGCCGGGGCCCGGAGCGGTGCGGGCGGCCTCCGCGGCCAGCGCGCTCGCCGCTTCCTTGAGCTGGTTGTTGTGCGAGTGCGCGGCCGCGAGCCGGTAGGTGGCGTCGACCCGCTGTTCGACGTCGAGTCCGGGCATGTCGAGGGCGTCGCGCAGGTGCTGGACGGTGGTGGCCGGGGAGCTGAGCAGGGTGGCGCAGCCCAGCTCGTACAGCAGGGTGGCCTTCACGCGTTGGCGCGGGGGTTCCTGCAGAGCTCGTTCGAGGCAGCGGCGGGCGGCCTCCGGGGCACCGACGGCGAGGTGCTGCTTGGCCGCTTCGCGGAGCTGCTCGACCAGTTCCTGGTCGTCGTCCGGGTGCACTTCGAGCAGATGGCGGGAGGCCGCGGCGGGGCCGAGTCCCGCGCGGGTGATCGCCCAGGCGGCCCGGCCGTGCACGGCGGTGCGGGTGGCCGGCGGGATGGACCGGTACACCGCGCTCGCGATGAGCGGGTGGACGAACTCCAGCGGGTCGAAGCCGGTGACGACACGGGCCTCGCGCAGCCGTGCCGTGCAGTCGGCGGCCTCGGCGGAGCTCATTCCGGCCAGGGTGGCGGCGAGGTCCTGGGAGATGTCGGTGCCGAGGACGGCGGCGGCCCAGGCGAACCGGTTGGCGTTGGTGCCGAGTCGTTCGAGGCGGGCCACGAGGCCGCTGCCGCGGGCCGAGGCGCCGAGTTCGCGCAGCAGTCCGGCCGACTCCTCCAGCGGTGCCAGTTCGCGGTCCTGGACCTTGGCGACGAGCTCGACCGCCTCGTAGGGGTTACCGCCGGTGACGGCCCACACCTCGCGGCAGAACGGGTCGTCGGCGTGTTCGCCGAGGGCCGCGCGGACCAGTTCCGCGGTGGCGTCCGGGGTGAGTGCGCGCAGCGCGACCCGGACCTGGGAGGGGTGGGCGCTGCCCGTACCGCTCTCCTTCTGCCGCGCGGCCAGTTCTTCCGGTCGGTGTGCCTGGACGACCAGGACGGGCAGTTCGCCGAGGCGGGCGGTGAACGAGGCGAGCCAGGCGAGTGATTCGCCGTCCGCCCAGTGCGCGTCGTCGATGATGAGCAGCAGCGGACGGTGGCTCAGCCGGGACGCGAGCCGGGCGACGACGAAGTCGAGGCCGTCCCGCACACCTTGCGGGTCGGGCTGCGGGCCGGTCGGCTCGGCCAGTCCGAGGGCGGGTGCGGCGATCTCGTACCAGGGCCCGAAAAGGGCCCGCACCTCGTCGGGCGGGAACCGGTCGAGTGCGGGTTGCAGCAGTTGGCGCACGACGTGGAACGGTACGGAGGTGACCGTTTCGCCGCCTCTCGCGGACCAGACGGTGCAGCGGTCGGCGGCGATCGTCTGGATCTCGCCGAGCAGTGCTGTCTTGCCGATGCCTGCCTCGCCGCTGAAGATCAGCAGCCCACCGGCGGCCTGGGCGCCGCAAAGGGCGTCCACGGCTTGTGCGGCGGCAGCGAGTTCCGGTTCGCGCTCGTACAGCGGCCGGGACGGCTTCATGCCTACCCTCCCCAGGGTGGTGCGGATGGCTTTCGACACTAGTCGTGTCCGGGGGTCCACGGACAGTGGTTCGGACAGTTCGCCGCAGGTGCGGGGCACAATCGTGGCGTGGAAGAGACTGGCAGGGACCGCGACACCGAGGGCCGGGCACGCAACGCCCGCCCGCGCGACGGGCTGGGACGCCCCCTTCCTTACGGGGCTCCCGGGGTCGAACGGCAGCCGGAGGGGGTGGTCCGTACCCCCGAGGAGACGGTGCGCGAGGCGCAGCGGCTGCTGGACGCGGGGATGCCGTTCCATGCGCACGAGGTGTTCGAGGACGCGTGGAAGTCGGGCCCGGTGGCGGAGCGGGAGTTGTGGCGCGGTCTCGCGCAACTGGCCGTGGGGCTGACCCATGCGGCGCGGGGCAATACGACGGGCGGGGCCCGGCTGTTGCGGCGCGGGGCGGCGGCGCTCGCGGAGTTCGCCGGGGACCGGCCGTACGGGATCGGCGTCGACGGGCTGATCGGCTGGGCCGGGGAACTGGCCGGGCGGGTGGAGGCGGCGGATGACGGCGGCACGGCCGGTGGAGGGGCGGTGCCCGGCGAGCCGGTCGACGCGTCCGCCGAGGCACCCTGTCTGCGGCCCCCGGTGCGGTAGCCGGAGGCATGGCGTCGAGGGTCGGGATATGGCCGGGCGCACACCGGTGCCGCGTCATATTGCACCGCCCGTCGCCCGGAGCGGTGAACAGGGCCGCCCGTACCCATTACGATCGCGCGTCATGAGCACTTCTGACCAGGACCAGGCCGTGGACACCCCGATACCCGTCCCCGAGGCCGAGCCGAAGGCCGGGACCGAGGCTGTCGCGGAGACGGGGACGGGGGCGGACGAGGAGCCGGGGCCGGACGAGGAGCCGGGGGCGGACGAGGAGACCGGGGACCGGAAGCTGACTCCGCGCCAGGCGAGACGGCTGCGGATGGTTCTCTCCTCGGTCGGCATGGCCGCGATGGCGGTGGTCCTCGCGATGCGGATAGCCAGCCGGTCGTCCGTCCTGGTGGTCGGGGTGTACGGGCTCGCACTGATCCTGTGCGGCATCGTGATCGAGCTGAGCCGCAACGGCCGTACCCGGCTCGGTAGTTGGCTGCTGGCCGTCGGTCTGCTCGCGGCGATCGGCTCGGACTGGCTGCTGATTCCCTGACGTACGGTCAGCGCGCCGAGATCCGTACGGTCCCGCCGTGCGGATCGGCCCGGTCGAGCCATTCGCCGCGCAGGTGGAACGGGCGGTCCGGCACAGCGGGAATCAGCAGTCGCTGCCGGTGGAGTTCCCGGCCGTCCTGGCGGACCACGAGCAGCGGCGCGGTGAGTCGCCGGTCGGTGCGAAGGGTGAGGCGGCCGCGGAGCGGGAGGTCGCCGGCCGGGCCTACGAGGTTCGGGGCGACCCACCGCAGTGGGGATTCGACCGCGATGGCCGGCCGTCCGGTGGGCCACTCGCCGATTGCCAGGTGACGCAGTACGGGCGCGGCGACGGCCCGGCCCTCGGCGAGGGCGACGCCCGCGCTCTCCACGCCGTGCAGCAGATTGCCGACGGCGAAGACTCCGGTGCGGTTCGTGCGGTGGGCCGCGTCGTACGCGGGGCCGCGGGTGCCGGGGTCGAGGGTGATCTCGCCGCGCCGGGCCAGTTCGTGGTCGGGAATCCAGTCGCCGGTGAAGACGACGGTGTCGCAGCGCAGGGTCGCGGTCCGGCCGTCGTGGTGGCGCACACGGACGCCGGTGAGGCGTTCCCGGCCGACCAGGGCGGTGACGGTGGTGCGGCCGAGGAGCGGGGTGCGGTCGCCGGTCCGGGTCGGAGCGGTGAGCCGGGAGACCGGCCGGTCGGTGACCATGGCGACGACGTGCAGGCCGGCCAGGCGCAGGGTGTCGGCCGCGGCACGGCTGACGGGTTCGTCGCCGATGACGACGGCCCGGGTGCCGATGTGCTGCCCGTACAGGTGGACGGCCTGCTGGAGTTCGCCGGTGGTGTAGACGCCGGGCGGGCGGCTGCCGGGGACCAGGCGGGCGCTGCGGGGACGTTCGCGGGCCCCGGTGGCGAGGATCACCGCGCGGGCGGTGATCCGTTCGAGGCCGGTGGGTGCGGTGGTGTCCACGGTCAGCGGTCCGGCCCAGCCGGTGACGGTGACTCCGGTACGCAGGGTGGCTCCGGCGCGTTCGGCGGCGGCCACGCAGCCGCGGGCGTACGCGGGCCCGGTCGCGCCTCCCCGGCCGATGGTGTGGCCGCCGAACCCGCCGTGGTGGCAGTGGCGGGGGATGCCGCCCGCGGTCTGTTCGCGTTCCAGGATCTCGACCCGGCCCGCGCCTGACGCGGCGAGTTCGGCCCCGGCGCCGAGGCCGGCCGGGCCGCCCCCGACGATCAGCACGTCGACGGTCCGCTCGCGCCGGGTCATGACCGGGTCTCCTCGAAGAGTGCGCGGACCGCGGCCCCGCAGTAGAACCCCTGGCAGCGCCCGTTCCCGGCTCTCGTCCTGCGGCGCAGGCCGTCCGGGGAGTGCGGCGGCACCGGGCCGGCCAGGGCGTCCCTGATCTCGCCCGCGGAGACCCGTTCGCAGTGGCAGACCAGCGTGCCGTACGCGGGGTCGGCCGCGATGCGTTCGGCGTCCTGGTACGGGCGCGGGGATGCCTCGCCGAGGTTGGGCATGGTGACGGGCGGCAGTTCGGACGGGGTGCCGAGAGCGAGGCCCGAGTCGCCGAGCAGGCCGACGACGTGTGCGGCAATGGCCATCGAGGCGGTGAGTCCGGTGGAGCGGATGCCGCCGACGGTGATGAGGCGCCGCTCCGGCCGGGACCTGATGCGGTAGTCCTCCTGGCCGGTCGCGGCACGGAGTCCGGCGTAGACGGCGGTGACTTCCTCGTCGAGCAGTCCGGGCAGGATGCGGCGGCCCTTCTCACGGAGCAGGGCTATCGCCTCGGCGGTCGATCCGGTGGCGGTCTTGTCGTCGAGGTCCTCGGCGGTGGGGCCGAGCAGTACGTTGCCGAATACGGTCGGTGTGACCAGTACGCCCTTCCCGACGGCGGTGGGCACCGGCAGCAGGATGTGGTCGACGAGATCGCGGGCGAACTTGTCGAAGACGATGAGCTGGCCCCGGCGCGGGGTGACGGTGAAGTCGTCGTGGCCGAGTTCCCGGTCGAGTTCGTCGGCGTGGAGTCCGGCGGCGTTGATCAGATGGCGGGTGCGCAGCGGTCCCCGGGTGGTGGTGAGGGTGTGGACTTCGTCGTCGCTGTCGATGTGCCGCACCCGGCAGTTGAGGTGCAGATGGACTCCGGCGCGTACGGCCTGGGTGGCGTAGGCGAGCGGGGTGGTCCAGGGGCAGATGATGCTCTCGTCGGGGATTTCGAGTGCTCCGAGGGCGCCCGGTCCCAGGTGAGGTTCGCGGGCGCGCAGTTCCTCGGCGTCCAGGAGGCGTGCCGCGCGGTAGTCGTTCCGCTCCGCCTTCGCCAACAGCGCGGGCAGTGCGGCCAGTTGTTCTTCGTCCCAGGCGACGAGCAGGGCTCCGACGCGCTCGACAGGGATGCCGGTCTCGGCCGCGTACGCGCGGAGTCTGCGCTGCCCCTCGCGTACGAGCCGGGCTTCCAGGGAACCGGGTACGGCGTCGAATCCGGTGTGCAGGATGGCGGTGTTGGCCTTCGACGTGCCGTTGCCGATGTCGTCGGAGGCGTCCAGGAGTGCGGTGCGCAGCCGGTAGCGGGCCAGTTCGCGGGCGATGGCGGCGCCGACGACGCCCGCGCCGACGACGGTCACGTCGTAGGGCGGGGTGCCGGTCGGCTCGTCGGCGTCGAGCTCGCCGGCCGTTGTGATCGTGAGGCTCATCGAGTGACTCTCGTACGTCTCAGGCATGGTCCAGCAGGGTCTGTACGGCGGTCCGGAACCCGGCGAGCCGTTCGGCCGCCTCGTCGGTGCCGATCCGGGGTTCGTACACGGCGGCGGGCTTCCAGTCGGGCAGGGCCTGCCGGACGGGGAGTCGCGGGTCGAGGCCGAGCCGGGCGACGGCTCCCACGCCGAGTGCGGTGACATCGGGCAGTGCGGACACCTCGACGGGCCGTTGCAGCAGGTCGGCCTGGGTCTGCATGAGAAGTCCGGAGCGGGTCAGGCCGCCGTCGACGCGGAGCGAGGTCAGCGGTGAGCCGAGATCCGTGGCGACCGCCTCGGTGAGTTCGACGACCTGGGCCGCGATGCCTTCGCACAGGGCGCGCACCAGATGGCCCCGGCTGGTGCCGAGGCCGAGGCCGGTCACCGATCCGCGCAGGTCACCGCGCCACCAGGGGGCGGCGAGTCCGGCGAGCGCCGGTACGAAGGTGACGCCGCCGGAGTCGGGGACGGACGCGCCGACCGGGTCGAGGTCGGCCGCTGAGGAGATCACCCCCAGGCCGGTGAGCCAGTCGACGGCGGACGCGGCGGTGTAGACCTGCCCGTCGAGGCAGTAGCTCGTACGGCCGCCCAGCCGCCAGGCGACGCAGCTGACCAGTCCGGTGGAGCCGCGCCGCGGGGCGGGCCCGGTCTGGGCCAGCAGGAAGGCGCCCGTTCCGTAGGTGCATTTGGCGTCGCCCGGGTCCAGGGCGTTCTGGGCGAGCAGGGCGGCCTGCTGGTCGACGAGCAGTCCGGTCAGCGGGAGTTCGCCGCCGAAGGCGGTCGTGGTGCCGACCGTGCTGTCGCAGTCGACGACGTCCGGCAGTGCCTCGTCGCCGAGGCCGAAGACGTCCAGGGCACGGCGCGACCAGTCGGCCCGGTCGAGGTCGAGCAGTTGGGTGCGGCCCGCCGTGGCCACGTCGGTGACGAACGCGCCGGTCAGTTGGTGGACGAGCCAGGAATCGCTGGTGGTGACGACGCCCTCGCGGGTGAGTTCCCGGCGGATCCAGGCCATCTTCGGCGCGGCGAAGTAAGGGTCGAGCGGCAGCCCGGTCAGACGGGTCAACTCTTCGTCGTACGTGGTGAGTTCCGCGCAGATGGGGGCGGCGCGCCGGTCCTGCCAGACGATCGCGTCGGTGAACGGCCGCCCGGTGTCCCGGTCCCAGGCGAGCACCGTCTCACCCTGGTTGGCGAGGCCGACCGCGACAACGGGTTCGGCCGCTTCCCGTAACGCCCGGCGGCCCGCTTCGACGACCGAGCCGAGCAGTTCGGCGGGATCGACCTCGACCACTCCCCCGGCGCCGTGCCGGGGTTTCACGGGCACGGAAGCGGAACCGATCACGCCGCGCTCGGGGCAGATCACCAGGGCCTTCGTGCCCGACGTGCCCTGGTCCACGGCGAGTACCGGGCCTGTCATCGACTCTCCAGCGGTGCGGAAGCTCTGCGGCTTGAATGGAATCGTGATCACTGAACTCGCCGCCCAGAGTGGTGCAGACCACCGCGTACGTCAAGGGCCGTCCGGGACGTGACCGGAACAACCGGTACATCTTTCAACGTCCTGGTGAATCAACTGACTTGAGTAAGATCCGCGAATCGGTCCGGAGTCGGGAGTGACTGGCCTTACACTCACCGCCGAGCAACAACCGGACGCTTTCGAGCAGTTCGTTTTTCAACAGCTGCTTCACCCCCCACGTCCTTGAGGATTGATGAGACCGACACCCTGTCCCGAGCCCACGACCACCGATGTCCCGGCCTTCCGCAGCTGCACGGGCTCCACACCGCCAACGGGTTGCGTGACGTGCTGACGAGATCTCCCGACCGTCGCATGCCGGCCTGTCGTTCAGGGGCAGGGCGAGTCCATGGCCAACAGTGATTTCCGGCCGGTCTACCACCCGGCCGGCCATGACAACGATCTGCGGGTCGCGTTACAGGACTTGCGCACCGGACGCTGGATGTCCATGCGCAATCTGCTGGAGAGCACACCGGACTGGACCCTGTGGACCCAGCGCACCCAGGTGCTCGGAGCGGTCGCCGCCGGTTCTGACGCGGTGCAGGCCTGGCTGGCCGAGGACCCCCGGAGCACCGCCGCCGCGGTGATGCACGCGCGGGTCGTCGTCGAACGGGCGGTGCGCGCCCACCGCGAGAGCCACCACCGGGCCCAGGAGCTGTGGGCGGAGGCCTGGCAGGCGTGCCGGACGGCCGCGAACGCCTCGCCCGCGGACCCGGTGCCCTGGGTGTGCCTGCTCGCCCTGTCCCAGCTGGACGAACGCCAGCAGCTGGAGGAACACCGGCTGCACCCGCCGGGGCCGATGCTCTTCCCCGGTCCGTGGGGACTGCTGGCCGAGGCCGACAAGCGCGATCCGTGCAATCGCGAGGCCTATCACCGGATGCTCCAGTTCGTGTATGCGCGCAAGGCCGGCGGATCGCTCTCGGAGGCCGTCAACTTCGTTCAGTGGGCCGCCTCTTCGGCCCCCGACGGCTCCGCGCTGCACGTACTGCCGCTGTATGTGCGGGTCGAGCGGTACCGCCGCGAGCAGGGCCACGAGAAGGCCCTGGACCTGCACTGGGTCACCGAGGACGCGGAACGGGACGCGGCCCGTGCGCTGGAGCTCTGGTTCCGTCGCACACCACCGCTCTGGCACTCCCTGCTCGACCTCAACCATCTGGCCCACGCCCTGTGGGGAGCCCTCCAGTTCGCCGAGGCGGCATCGGTGTTCGAGGAGCTCGGCCCCTATTTCACCTCGGTTCCATGGGCGTACCGCACACGTGGCCGCAAGGGCCCCGGAGACGCGGAGGACGTGTTCCTGCGCGCCCGCAGCCGCTGTCTCTCCGTCTCCCGCGACCCCGGACGGGGGCCGCAGCGCTGAGCGACGGCACCGCGATGCCGCGTCTCCACCCCGCCCCGAACCGATCCTTTCCGTCCCTTCACAACCGCTCATGGATCACAACCCGCTCACGGAGGTTTTCCCGATGTCCATATCCACCCCGACCCAGTCGGGTGCGGAGGCAACCCCGCCGAAGGACGAGGAGGAGCGGCTGCGCGAACTCGGCTACCAGCCGGTGCTCGCCCGCCGCATGGGAGGCTTCGGCAACTTCGCCATCAGCTTCTCCGTCATCTCGATCCTGTCCGGCTGCATGACCCTGTACGGCTTCGGCATGTCGACCGGTGGCCCGGCGGTGATGCTCTGGGGCTGGGCCGGTGTCGGACTCTTCGTGCTCTGCGTCGGCATGGCGCTCGCCGAGGTCACCAGCGCCTACCCGACCTCCGGAGCGCTGTACTACATGGCCGACCGGCTCGGCGGCCGCAAGTGGGGCTGGTACACCGGCTGGCTGAATCTGCTCGGTCTGCTGGGCGCGATCGCGGGCATCGACTATGGTGCGGCGCTGTTCACCGGCGCACTGATGAACCTCCAGTGGGGATTCACTCCCACACCGGGCAAGACAATGATCATCTTTGTCTGCATCCTGCTGCTGCACGCCGTGCTGAACCTCTTCGGTGTCCGTCTCGTCAGTGTGCTCAACTCCATCAGTGTGTGGTGGCATCTCGCCGGTGTCGCGGTGATCGTCACCGTGCTGGCGATCGTGCCCTCGCACCACCAGTCGCCGTCGTTCGTCTTCACCGAGTTCGTCAATGACACGGGCTGGCACAACCCGTTGTATGTTGCGGCGATCGGTCTGCTGCTCGCGCAGTACACCTTCTGCGGCTATGACGCCTCGGCCCACCTGTCGGAGGAGACGTCGAACGCCTCCGTGACGGCGGCCAAGGGCATCGTCCGCGCGATCTGGGTCTCCTGGATCGCCGGCTTCGTGCTGCTTGCCGGGCTGACCTTCGCCATCCAGGACTACGCGGGCACCCAGAACAGCGCCACCGGGGTGCCACCGGCCCAGATCCTGATCGACTCGCTGGGCACCTCCGGGGCCACCGCCCTGCTGCTCATCGTGATCGCGGCACAGTTGTTCTGCGGCAACGCCGAGGTCGCCGCCGCGAGCCGGATGGTGTTCGCGTTCAGCCGTGACAACGCCCTGCCGGGCTCGGCGCTGTGGCACAAGGTGAGCGCGCGCACCCAGACGCCGGTCAACGCGGTGTGGCTGTCGGTCATCGTCGCCGGGGTGCTCGCGCTGCCCTCGCTGTACTCCGCCACCGCGTACGGCGCGGTGACCGCGATCAACGTCATCGGCATCACGCCCGCCTACGCGATCCCGATCTTCCTGAAGCTGCGCTCCGGCAGCCGGTTCGAACGCGGACCGTGGCACCTGGGCCGCTGGAGCAAGCCGATCGGCTGGATCGCCGTGGTGTGGGTCGCGATCGTGACCGTGCTGTTCCTGCTCCCGCAGTCCTCCCCGGTGACGGTCGACTCGATGAACTACGCGTCGATCGCGCTGATCGCGGTGCTGGCCCTGGCCACCGTGTGGTGGTTCGTGGCCCGCCGTTCGTACAGCACGCCTTCGGCGTACGGGAACGCTCGCGAGCAGGCGGAGATCGAGGAAGGCATCGTCTGATCCTTCCTCCGTCCCGCCGGCCCTTCCGGAACCGCCACGCCGACAGGCGGCGGTCCGGGAGGGCCGCGTGCTTGATGGGCCCTCGCCCGTGGCACCACGGCGCCACACAGCACTACGGCATTACGGCGCTACGGCGCTACGGCGCTACGGCAGCCAGAGGCAGGCGGCAGCCAGGAGCGCCACCGTCGCTCCGCCGGTGAGCACCGGCACATTGCCCAGCCAGGCGGCGAGCGCGCCGCCGCCGAGCGCGCCGACCGGCACCGTGCCGATGAGCGCGGCCTGGAGGACCCCGGCGACGCGGCCCTGGAGTTCGGGCGGTGTGACCAGTTGCTGGGTGGTGGTCATGGAGATCGCCCAGACCGTGGCCGCGAGACCGAAGACGAACTGGTACGCCAGCAGCGCCGGGAAGCCCGGGCCCAGCGAGGCGCCCGGGACCAGGAAGATCGCGAGGGCGGCCACCACGGCACAGATGCGGGTCGCCCCGGCCAGCCCGATGGTGGTGGCGAACCGGCCCGCCAGCAGCACTCCGAGTACGGTGGCGACGCTGAACGCGGCGTAGACCGTCCCCAACTGCCAGGCCGGAAGCCCGAGATCGCGGGTGGCGTAGAGCACGAAGAGCGCGTCGGCGGCTCCGCTGCCGAGATTGAACCCGGCCCCCGCGAGCACCTGCCGGCGCAGCAGCCGTTCGCCGCGCACCACTTCGAGTCCGGCGCGCAGTGCGGACGTTCGGGATTCCTTCTCGCGACGGACCTTCTGGACCGAGGAGTTGAGCGCGGCGGGGAGCCCGAGGAGGAGCAGCGCCTCGATGCCGTACGCCGCGCAGGCGGCCAGCAGTGCGGTGGGGGGCCCGGTCAGGCCCACCAGCACACCGCCGAGCGCGGGGCCGCCGATCTGCCCGGTGGTCCGGGCGCCGGTCAGCGCCGAGTTGGCGGAGAGCAGCTGCTCGGGGTGCACGACCCGGGGCAGGGCCGCCTGAAGGGCGACGGCCAGCATGGAGGTGAGCGCGCCGGACGCGGTGGCGACCATGTACAACTGGGGCAGCCCGAGCCGGCCGAGGGCGTCCGCCAGGGGTACGGAGCCGACGACCAGCACCTGGAGAACGGTGAGGAGCACGGTCAGTGCCCGCAGCCGTGCCCGGTCGACCAGCACCCCGGCGAGCGGGCTGAGCAGCGCACCGGGGAGGTAGCTCAGTGCCATCAGCGCGGACGCCCCGAAGGGCCCCGCCCCCAGCCGGGTGACGGCGAGCAGCGCGAGGGCCAGGGTGGTGACCTGGCGCCCGACGGAGCTGGCGATCTGTTCCCCGCACAGCAGCACGAACGGCCGGTGGCGCAGCAGCGCAGTCCCGGATCGCCGCGGTTGTTCGCTCCCGGCACCGGGAGTACGGGTACGGGCGGAAGGGGGCGGCGGGTCGGGCTGCTGCTCCATCCCGTTCAGATGTCGGTGCAGGGGACGGGCCACCGGCGGATGCGCGGCGGCAGGGCCACCACCCAGCCGTCGGTCCCCCACGCGAGGCGTTCGGCCACCAGCAGCTCCACCGCTTCGCGGCCGATGGCGTCCAGTGCGGCCACGGCGGTGGGGGCCTGGACGGCGCGGAAGGTGGCGAGCAGATCGGGGTCGTCGATCGTGAAGCGGGCCGCTGCCGATGGCTCCCTGCGGTCCATGACGGTGACGAAGTCCGGTCCGCGCCGGTGGTAGAGCTGTCCGTAGGCGTGGCGCTCCCGCCAGGTGGTGAGCGCAGGTGGTTCGCCGGGCAGCGGGCCGGGGGCCGGCAGGTGGCGCAGCAGACCTGCCGTTCCGGACACCTCGTGCGCGGGCCCGGTGAACAGCGGGTCGTCGGTGGCCGGAAGCCAGCGCACGACGAGATCGCGGCTCTGGCACTCGCGCAGGAACCGGACCGCTTCCGCCGCCGGTTTGCCGCCCGCGCCCAGCCGCAGCGGTTCGTCGACCGTCACCAGCCGTCCGCGGATCCGGTGCGGTACCCGTCCGGCCGGCAGGGCGGGGGCGGTACGGGTCGGGGGTGCGGGCAGGGGGCTCATTCGGCGACCGCCTCTTCTCGGCGCGGCGTCCCGGCCGGCTGCGAGGCGGCCGACGGCGCGCGCACGGGTACGTACTCCGGCTCGTACCCCGGGCCGTACTCCGGCTCGTACCCCGGGCCGTACTCCGGCTCGTACCCGGGGCTGCCCGGCGGCTCGTCCGGCGGTCCGTCGGCCGTGCCGCCCGGCCCGTGGGTGCGCTCGACCGACCGGACCGGTACGTGCCAGGTGGGCAGCGACACGTAGGAGCGCCCGTCGTCGAAGAGGAGTCCCAGCGCGACCGCTTCGCCGAGCCATGCGTCCAGCTCCGCGTCGGCCGGTGGGTTTCCGTCGGCCGTGAGCAGCCGGTGCAGTGCGGTCCGGGTGCGGCCGGCTTCCAGGTGGCGCAGGGCGGCGGCGCGCCAGCCGGTCAGCCGGTGGGTGCGGCGCGGCCAGCCGTGGCGCCGGTCGTGGACGAGCAGCACCTCGTCGCCGGTGGGCTGTTCCAGGACCAGGGTCGAGGCAGGATGGCCGGTGTACCAGTCGCGGGCCGCGGCCTTCAGCCGCGCCTCGGTCCCGCCGCCGATCCCGGCGGGCGGGGTGTCGAAGAGGTAGACCAGATCGGCCAGTTGGTCCTCGGGCAGGTCGTAGACATGGCGGTACATCTCGGCGGGACGGCGCTGGGGGAAGCCGAGGGCGGGGTTGGCGAAGTTGGGGCTGAACCGCTCCAGTTGGATGCGGTGGGCGCCGCCCGGCGGCTGGAGGTGGACGAGCGCGGGCATCTGGTCGATGACGGAGGCGTAGTCCTCGGCGGTCTCCCCCGGGAATCCGTACAGGTAGTTCCAGGAGCAGGTGAGCGAGTGGTTCTCGCACTCGCGCAGGGTACGGATGTTGCGGGCCCCGCTGACGCCCTTGTCCATGAGGTCCAGGGCCCGGTTGCCGAGGCTCTCGATGCCGGGCTGGATGTGGACCGATCCGGCGCGGGCGAGCAGTTCCAGCTGCTCGGCTGTGAGGTTGGACTTGACCTCGTAGTGCATGCGCAGGTCCCAGTCGCTGTCGGCGGCGAGCGGGAGGAAGTCCTTGAAGTACGCCATGTCGATGATGTTGTCGACGGTGACGATGTCCAGGATGCGGTGGCGCCGGACCAGACGGTCGACCTCGTCCCAGAGCCGGTTTCCGGGTTTGGCACGGAAGGTCATCGCCGAGCCGTTGAGCCCGCAGAACGTGCAGTGGTGCTTCTCGCCCCACCAGCAGCCCCGGGCCCCCTCCACCACCAGTTTCGGATGGACGTACTCCGCGAGCGGGGAGGCGTCGATGGCCTGCTGCCAGAGGTCGTAGTCGGGCGAGGGGATGTCGGCGGGCGCGACGGTGCGCCGGGACTCCTCGTTGGCGCGCGACTCCTGCCCGTCCCACCAGCAGAGTCCGGGTACGTCGGCGGGTGCGGTGCCCGCGTCGATGTGGGCGAGCAGAGCGGGCAGGGCGTACTCCCCCTCGCCGCGCACCACATGGTCGACGAAGCGGTGGTTGCGGTGCAGGGCATGGCCCATCGGGCCGTCGCAGTTGCTTCCCCCGAACACCACGGTCAGTTCGGGGCGGCGTCGTTTGAGCTCCGCCGCGAGCGCCAGCGAGGAGATGTTCTGCATGAACGTGGAGGTGAAGCCCACGACATCGGGTGCGTCGTCGAGTATCGCGCCCGCGCTCTCCTCGATGAAATCCGCCGCGTGGACCCGCATCGCGGTCGCGGTGGAGATGTCGGTCCCGCGCCGGGTGGCGTACTCCTTGAGCTGCGCCACGCCCCATTCGGGGTCGTTGTACAGGACGCCGGAGAACACCCAGTCCCCGAGGCCGTCGAAGATCGCTTCGCTGCCGACCGCGACATGGTCACCGGGGCGCAGCGCCCCCTGCGAGCGTTCCAGCAGGAATTCCGCCCAGCGCAGGGAGCCGTGGAACTCGCGCACCTCGTCGCCCGGCCGGGTCCGGTCCAGGAGTGCGTGCAGCAGTCCCACCTGGAGCGAGGGGAGTTCGATCGGCTGCCACGGCATGGTCACCAGATGTATTCGCACTGAGCCTCCCACGGCACGGTGGCGGGGGCCCGGGCCCCCCCCGCGGCCCCCCGGTTAGGGGCGGTGGGGCCCGGCCCGAGGCCACCCGGGGAGGGCGGGGGGCCGATGGAGGAAGGAGGCC